>DATECV010000001.1:0-3387 GCA_035286725.1 Dehalococcoidia bacterium
ACCTCCGCGAGAAACGCCTGCCAGTAGCGGTGCTCCAGCCCGTGGCAGCGCGACACGACTAGGCGCCGCCGGCCCTCCCGGTCGCGTCGTAGCAGCGGCGCCAGGAAGCCGTCGCCGCCGCTGATCTGCACCACGTCGTACGGTTCACGCGCGGCCTCCAGCGCCCGCACGCGGCCGAGCGTCAGCGGGCCGAACAGCGCGTAGCGCGCCGCCGGTCGCCGGACGATAGCCGGGTAGTCGTCCACATACAGGTGGTCGACGATGCAGCCCTGCTCCCGCATCGCCGCGCTGATGCTGGCGTTGGCGACGGGCATGCCGCTCGCCTCGTGCCGGCCGCAGCTCATCACCGTCAGCACACGCAACGATGGCACTCGCCGAGTTCGAGTCTCCGGTTCGGGTACGTTGGGTCGGGCGGACTGCGTAGTGGTGTGCACCATCATCGTGGAGCCCTCGTCGCCCGGATGTCGATTCCACCACCGCGGAAAAGACGCACGGTATAGCTGCTGGACGTCGCGTAACGCGAATAGCGAACACGTCGTATCAGCCGCTGTACAGCTTTCAGGCGGTGCCTGACCGTCGGTGGCGTTGGGCGCGGACCATCCACACGCCTCCACACCTGTGGCAAGCCATGGACATCACTTCCGTCTCGCCACTGCGGTGCGAACTCACAGCGAAACCCGAAGGACGGGAGTAGGGCAGGCACGATCTGGGCGTGGCCAGGCATCCAAGCCCCGGGTCTCCAAGTGTCTTGGGGCGCCTGATCGCGGATGTACAGGTAGCCACCGGGCCGTAGGATGCGGCGAAACAATCCCAGGCTGTGAAACAATACGTCTTCCCGGATTTCGGGAAGCACTTGCACACATGCGATCATATCGAAGAAGTCGGAAGGCAATAGATCGTAGCGCCAGGCCGGAAGATGAAACGCCCGCGCGGTGGCGCCGTCTTCCGCGATCCGAAAATGGCCAGGGTCGTCCAAGTATTCGACGAGTGGGAACTTGCTGTTGCTCAGATAGTGGGTTTGCGCCACATAAGGGAGCTCTACTGCGTCCATTGCTACGTAGGTCGTGGGCTTCTCGGACGTAAGCCACAGCGCGGCCTGCCGTCCGAATCCAGCGCCGAAGTCTAAGATGCGCTCAAGACGGTCATCCACTGGGCGCGGATAGGCGTGCTGCAACACCCAATCCGTCATGTTGTAGATGTCGAGATTCCGATGAGGGACCTGCTGCTCACCAAACAGCTCTCTGAATACGGCGTTGTTGAAGGCGGCGCTCCGCTCAACTAGGGAAAGCTCTGGTGCCCCATATGGGAGCGTCCAGCTAGTGTGTGCGAGATCAGCGGATTGGATTTCGATGTGAGAAATCCATCGAAGTATGTCCGAGATCCCCGTCCAACAATGCAGCTCGCGAGTTATCTCCCAGCGACACAGAAACCTCCGCTCCGGGGTCGCCCGAAGATCTTGTTCACGGCACTCTTGAAAACGAGCCCGGATAGTCTGTCCGTCAACTGTCATGTTGTACTACCTCCACGTTGCTCCATGTGCGCGATGCCTCCTTCGGGGCAAGGCTGCGGAAAGCGGTCGCAGCGCCGGACGCGCGGTGAGCGCGCCTTCTCAATACGGGGCATCGCCGGCGGCGCGTGACGTGATCATGGCGCGCCAATCGAGGCCTGGCAGCTCGGCCGCCGCATGCCAGGGCGCTCAATCTGAATGAAGGCTCGCTTCACGCGCACCTTGCGAACCGCCCGGTCGCCACGGCTGCCTACGACGGTCACCGTGTTGCCAGGAGGGCGGCGTGGCAATGAGCGGCTGATAGAGATTGGTTCAGTCGTCATGATCGACCCCTCCTTAATCCTCAGACAATGCACTAGTGGCAAGCACATTGACGCCTGCACCAAGCGCCGGGAGTTGGATGTAACGATTTGGGGCCTCGTACTGAAACGATCGGACGATGAAGCCCGCCTCGCGAATCCGACTTCGGACCTACTTGTGCACGTGAGCGCGATCATCCGATCGGCCGGCGAGCCCGCCCAGCGCGCGCGCACCAGGACCTCCAACGGCCTCTCGTCACGGTCGAGCAGACCGCGTTCCATTCCGTCGCCGCCCGCTGCGGCGCTGTGGCTCCGCGCGAGGGTGGTGGCGGTCATGACGGCGCCTCGCAGGTGAAGAGATACGCCGGCGGCCGCAGCCAATCCTCGGTCCGCGACGCGCGCAGGATCCCACGCACCGCACGCCGCAACGCGTTCCGCGAAAAGTCAAACGTGCGCCATGAGGTGTTCACCGCGCCAGCCATGTTCAGGTAGTACTGAATGTCGTTAAACGTCGTCGGGATCTCGCAGGCGTCATGTACGGTCTCGGACCAGCGGCGGATGCGCTCCAGGCCAAGCTGCGCCACCGGCGACTCGTGAATGAACAGCGTGCCGCCCGGCTTCAGGCAGCGCAGCACCTCGCGCAGCGTCGGGATGGGCGAGAGCGAGTGGTGTAGTGCGGCGAAGAGAAACGCGGCGTCCAGGCTTCCTGTCTCCAGCGGGATGTGGTTGAAGTCGCTCGCCACCAGCGTCAGCTTCGAGACATCACCACCCAGGTCCTCGTACACCTGCGTGCCCACGCGCTCGAGGAAGCCGCGCGACAGGTCCTGGGCGTACACCCGTTGCACGGCTGGCAACCGGGACACCTTGCCCGAGAGCCAGCACGAGCCGGCGGCCACGTCCGCCACCGAGCCCCGCACGCGCGATGATAGCTCGTCGTCGGCGAGCAGGTAGTCGAGCACCGCCTCCGAGAACGGCTCCAGCTTCTCGCGCAGCCGCCGCCAGGCCGTCTTCTGGTCGTCGCCCCATTCGCTCGCGAAGGCGTCGGCGCCGCCGAACTCGTAGTGCTCGAACTCCACGTACGAGCGCTCGCCCTCGTGTGGCAACGCCCCCTCGATGACGGGCACCCGCGATCCAGCCGCGCGCAGTTCTTGTGCGATCATGTCAGCGAATCCGTTCCAGGTGCGCCATGCGGTCGACCGCGCGCACCAGCTTGAATGAGCCTTCGTCGATAGCCTCCCGCACGGCCCGCCCCACGTCGTCGCAGCCCCGGCGGTAGCGGCCCAGGGCGAACACGTCGTCCAGCAGGACGTGCCCGCCGATCCGGACGCGCTTGCCCCAGCGGCCCAGATCGGCCTTCACGCCCTCGTACCGGTGGTCGCCGTCGATCAGCGCCAGGTCAGCCGCGCCGATGTCCAGCTCCATCGTGCGAGAATCGCCAACAAGCAGCCGGGCGTCGAGGCCGAGGCGCGCGCACAGATCGCGGATCTGCTCGTCGTGCGGCCGGGAAAACCGCTCCTCCGTCGGGTCCAGCTCGAGCGAGCCGTCGTCGATCGACCACAGCGTGCCGTGCGGAGCGATCGC
>DATECV010000002.1:0-2087 GCA_035286725.1 Dehalococcoidia bacterium
GGCGTCGATGGCGTCGATGGCGTCGAGGGCGTCGCTGGCGGCGCTGGCGGCGCTGGCGTCGATGGCGTCGATGGCGGCGATGGCGGCGATGGCGGCGATGGCGGCGAGGGCGTCGCGGGCGGCGCGGGCGTCGCTGGCGTCGCGGGCGTCGCGGGCGGCGCGGGCGTCGCGGGCGGGGCGGGCGGCGCGGGCAGCGCGGGCAGCGAGGCGCTTCGTGAAGTCGTCCAGAATCCACTCCACGCTTACGCGCAGCGCCGGCTCCGTCTCCAGCCGCCAGCCCCGACGCAGGCGACGCACCGACCGCGTGACGCCGAGCGACCCCACGTACCGCGACAGTGCCGCCTCCACGGCGCCCTCATCGAGGACGCCGGGGAACGTGCATGCTGCGACGTACTGGTCAAACTGTGGATGCCGCGGCATTAGTCGATTGTCCTCTTCTCGGCGCTCTTTGGCGCAGGCGCGACAGGCTCTGCCGCCAGTTGGCCGGTGGTAGGTATTTGATGCGTCGAATGCGACAAACTCCACGTAAGCGAGCCGATGCACGCCATCCGTTGCGCTTCCCGTATCAGTCGCGCACCTGCCGGGTTTCGAGAGGCGAATACTCCCTCTGAATCCTTACCTCGTACGTGCCAGCGGGAATCGCCAGCTCGCTGTGCTCCTCGTGCAACAGGTGGGCCGACACCTCGTCGACGCGGAGGTACCGCACGTCGGCCGCGGTCAGGAGCTCGACGCCCGGCTCTAGCAGCGCGTGGGCGTGGCCGGTGACTTCACCGTAGGCGAGTACGACCCGGCCGGCGTCGCGCGGCACGGGGACCGCGACGGCCGGAATGGAACCGCAGGGGATCAGCAGGACGTCGCCCTGGCGGATGAGCTTCGGTGCTTGCTTGTGCTTGCGCATGGGGGTCCTCGAGAATGGGTGGGGGTAGGTTGATGTATCTGTTACCGGCCCCGCTGTTGCTTAGGCGGGGCCGGCGTGATGTCGGTCCGCGGCCGGGCCGAGATCGTCAGAGTGTAGCCGTCGAAGGTGACCACGAGATCACCCCCCAGCGCGATCGCCGTCCGCAGCGCGGCCAGTTTGCGCGGATCGTACAGCGTGACCTGTGCCACGGCGGGCAGTGCTCGACGCCGGGGTCGACGGGCCGGGTGTGGCGTGTGCGGGATCGCGACCAGCGCCCGCGCCGGCGCCGTCACCTAGCGGCCCTCCGCGACGGCATTCCGCGCGCGGCGGGGGCGGTCGGTCTCCTCCAGCCCGAGCCCGTCCTGCCTGTGGCGCGCGGTCTCGGTGTCGTGCGTCTCGATCCAGCGGTCGTCCTCGTCCCTCTCGTCGTCCGGCGCAGCCGGCGTGTCGCCGCGGATCACCACCGTCTGGATGCCATCGTCAGATGGGGACCGCTGCTGCCGCGTCGCCTGCAAGCGGTCGTGGTTCTCCTGGACGATCTCGCCGACTTCCATGTAGTCCTCGTCGTTCGTCGTGGCGAGGCTGAGGTCTGGCAGGGCGGCCGCGAGCTGCAACATCGCGCGGCGCAGCGCGCGCGTCTCCACCGTCTCCATGGGCATCGCGTCGCCCACGGGATCCTTGCGCTTCCCCGGGACGTGCTCCTTCGCGCCTGTGACCTCCTCGGCCATTCGTCGGTGCTTGATGCGATACACGCACGCAGCGTCGGCCTTGTCGCTGAGGTTGTAGCGTATGCGCGCCATGGTGCGACGCTCCGCTTCGGCCACCGCATCCCTGCTGCCCTGCGTCGCGAGTTTTTCCAGCCGCGCGTCGATGTGCACCCAGTCCTTCCGGGCGTAGTCGATCTGGCCCGCCGCGATCAGTCGCGACAGGACGCGCTCGTAGTGCCGCGCTCGGAGGTAGATGTTCCCTCCGAGCACGTCTATCTCGGTGATGGGGTCGACGTCGTGCTGGCGCGCCCACGTGGCGACGGCGGCGATGGTGTGGGCGTCCCACTGTTGGCTCCACGTCGCGCCGCGAATCTTTTGTACCATCGCGGACTGGAGCTTGCGTTCCGCGATCATGGCTTCCTGCTGGGGGGTGAGCGCGAGCGGACTGCGGCGCGCGACAGTGCTCCCCGGTTCAGTCGGTG
>DATECV010000003.1:0-3749 GCA_035286725.1 Dehalococcoidia bacterium
CGGACCATGATCTCGTTGATGTGCACCGCCTCCGGCGCCGTCACCGCGAACACGACCGCATCCGCGATGTCTTCCGGGCTCATCACGAACTGACGCGCGACAGCCAGCACGCGGTCGAATACCTCTTGCGGCAGGTGATCGCCGGGCGTTATCCCCCACTGTTCGGGGTCCAGACCGAACATGCGGCCGATCGCAAACAGCTGGTCCTGCGGCATCGTCCGAACGAGGTTAGTCGCGACGGCGCCGGGCATGACGGCCGTCACGCGGATACCCTTGCCCTGGAGCGCCAGGCGCAGGCTTTCGGTCAGTGCACCCGCGGCGTGCTTGGAGGCGGCGTAGATCGGGCTCTCTGGCTCTGCATAGCGCGCGGCGACGCTCGTGACGTTCACGATGTGGCCGCCCTTCCCCTTCATCACGCGATATGCCTCCCGGCAGCCCAACGCCGTGCCGATGACGTTCGTCTCCAGCGTCTCCCGCCACTTCTGGACGTCGCCCTCCAGCACGTTGTCAAACGGGTTCACGCCAGCGTTGTTGACCATGATGTCGAGCTTCCCGAACTCCGCAATAGCCGAGTCCACAAGCTCTGCCATCTGCTTCTCGTCGCGGACATCCGTCTGCCGGACCGCAGCCTTCGCTCCGTTTGACGAGATCGCCTTCGCCGCCTCGTCCATCGGCCCGCGTTTGCGTCCCGACAGCACGACGTTCGCCCCCTCCGCTGCGAGCCCCTTTGCGATTGCGAGACCGATACCGGAGCTGGCGCCTGTTACGACCGCCACCTTCGCGTCTAGCTTACCCATGAGACCATTCCTCCTTCATCTTCCTTCTTCCTTCCTCACTACCTTCCCGCATCCTTGAACAGCGAGCCCGCGATTCGACGGACCGCGAAGCGAGGGGTGAGGCGCACGAAGCCCGTTGCCATCGTACGGTTCATTGCGCCGGGGATCACTATCGCCCGCCCGGCCGCCGCGCCCCTCAATGCCGCCGCCACCACCTGCTGCGGAGTCAGGCGGCCGCGGTTCGGCAGCTTTCTCGCGTCCAAGCCCGCGACCTGCTGGAACTCCGTCATCACATAGCCGGGGCAGAGACACGTGACCGTCACGCCGTGCGGCTTCACTTCCTCGTGTACTCCTTCCGAGAAGTGCAGCACGAACGCCTTTGTCGCCGCGTACGTTGACATGTATGGCACCGGCTGGAACGAACCCGTCGAGCCCACATTGATCACGGTGCCACGCTTGCGCCGCAGCATCGGCTCCAGCGCCGCGCGGGTCAGCCGGACAAGCGCCTTGATGTTGACGTCCAGCTCCTCCAGCTCGCGGTCTATAGACATCCCGGCGAACACGCCACGAGTGGCGAACCCGGCGTTGTTTACGAGCAGATCGATATCGCCCTGCGCTACCCGCTTCTCGACCGCCAGGACCCCTTCGGGAGTCCCCAGGTCGGCCTCGATCACTTCGGCCGCTGCGCCGTGCGCCTGCTCAAGCTCACCCGCCAGCTTTTCGAGCCGGTCCCTACGCCGGGCGACGAGCACAACGTCGTACCCTTTCTTTGCCAACTGCCGGGCGAACTCCTCACCGATGCCGGAGGAAGCTCCGGTCACGAGAGCGCGGCGTTTGGTTCTGTCCTCCCTCCCGCTCGCTTCCGCCAGGGCCGCCTTCGATCTCTGCTTAGTCGGAGTCATCCGCACCTCCCTTCATTTGCCTGCGAACGGCACAGGTCATTACTCTTCGCCGAACAGCCGCCGCCGCGCCGCATCGTCGGCCGGCGCTGAGTCGAGGCCGCTGAAGAAGGCGTCGTGCAGCCGCGACTGGTCCATCGCGATCTGCGGCAACGCCTTCGCGCGCCGAGCGTCTGCCTCTGCCCCCGGCTCCATAAACAGCCCCGTGAACCAACCTTCCACCGTGTGCAGCACCTCGAACTGGCGGTCATGCTCGTCCGCGTACGAGTCGCCGGCGGAACTCCAGTCATCGTTACCGAGAAGAGCGTCACGGAGGATCCGTGCATCGCGGAACGTCATCGCGATCCCCTGTCCCCATGTCTGATCGCTCTGCGCGGCGGCATCGCCGATGAGCGCCACACCGTCACGATACGGGTGCTCCACCCACGAGTCGGCCCCGGAGAACGTCGCGAGCGGGCCCGCCGGCTTCGCCCCCTCGAAGTATTCTTGCGGCATTCCCGTTTCCACAGACTCCGCGATGAAGCGCGGGATGTCCTTCTTGCCCTGCAGGCGCTGCTCGGACGCGCGGGCGCCGAAGTAGTAGCGCGCGCGGCCGTTACCCTGGGGGAACATCAGCGCCAGGCGAGAGGCGAACGGGTTGAAGACCGCGACCACTGAGTCCGCCGGTGCGGTCGTGTTCTCGATCAGAACACCCGCCAACCACTGCTGGTCCGGGTCGTCCTTAGACTCAAAGCCGCCCCACTTGCGGACCATGGACCCGCGCCCGTCCGCGCCAACTACGAGCCGCGCAGTCGATGTCTCGCTACCGTCATGTCCTTCCAATGTCACTGTCGGCGAGTCGCCGGGTTGCACGCCCACGACTCGAGCGCCCATCCGCACGTCAGCACCGGCGCTTTCGGCGCAGCCGAGCAGCGCCTCCTGGGCGCTGGGATGGTAGAACGTCATCGAGTGGACGCCTACTGGCGTCGTGGCAGCGAGGTCACGTGCACCGATGCTGTTGCCGGCCAGCCGCGTGTCCCACGACAACGGATGGTGCCCGCATTGCTCCATCAGCGCATCATAGACGCCCAGCGCCTGCGCCTCGGCCACTCCCCAGGGCGCGAGCCACTCTCCCCGCACGCGATCCTTGAACTGCGTCTCGCGTTCGGCGACGAGGACGCGGTAGCCGCGCTCCGCCATCGCCTTGGCGAGGGCCGCGCCGCCGAGCCCGCCGCCGACCGTAATGATGTCGTAATCGTGTGTCATCGCTTCTGCTCGCTCCTTACGCGGAACACAGATTATCACGTGTGGAGCTTTCATTCCCGCTTGCTCCGCGCTACCATCACGGCGTGCGTCGATTGTCCTCGAACGGTCTCCGCGCCGCCGCCGCGATTGCCGACATCACCCCGCACGGCCCGGCCCGCATGGACGGCTACGGCTCCCGCGCCGAACCCTCGCGCGGGGTCCACGACCCGCTGTTTGCGCGCACCCTCGTCCTCGACGACGGCGCCGGCTCTCGCGCCGCGATCATCTCCTGCGACCTCCTCGGGATGCATCCCTGGATCACGAGCGAAGTCCGCCGCCTCGCCTCCGATCGTCTCGGCATCCCGCCCGACGGCCTTCTGCTCTGCGCCACCCATAACCACGCGGGTCCCGTTGGCCTGCGCGGCGGCATGTTCTCCCGCCTCGACGAGCAGCTCGCGCAGACGCTTGTGGACCGCATCTGTGCGGCGGTCGAACAAGCCGGGGGCTCCCTCCGGCCGGCCACGCTGAAGCTTGGCCACGCCGTCATCGACACGATCAGCATGAACCGCAGGGATCCGGGCTTGCCGATCAACCCACAGTTGCGTGTCCTCCTGATCGACGGCGAAGAGGCGCCGATCGCCACGGTCCTCAACTTCGCCTGTCATGCCACCACCCTGAGTGGCGAGAACCTCCTGCTCTCCGCGGAGTTCCCGGGCGCCGCCTGCCGCCTCCTCCGGGAGCAGACAGGCGCTCCGGCCCTCTACCTCCAGGGCGCCTGCGGCAACGTCAACCCCGTCTGGATAAAGCAGGACTTCGAGAGCGTGGAGCGCCTCGGCCACATCGTCGGCGG
>DATECV010000004.1:0-2002 GCA_035286725.1 Dehalococcoidia bacterium
CCCGCTGCGTCGAGGTCCGCGCCCACGGCGGCGATGCGCCCGTCCTCGATGAGGACATCGGCTGTCCTATCGAGCCCCGTGGCGGGGTCGATGACGCGGCCGTGGCGGATGATGATGCGGTCGGTCACACCGCCCCCTTCGCGGCGGGGCGGGCCTGCTTCGTGCGGGTAATGAGCCACAGCACCGCCATGCGCACTGCCACGCCGTTCGTCACCTGCTCCTCGACCCGCGACTGGAGGCCGTGCGCTACGTCGTGACTGATCTCGACGCCCTCGTTCATCGGGCCCGGGTGCATGACGAGCGCGCCCGGGTTCGCGCAGGCGAGGCGCTCGGTGTTGACCTGGTACAGGCGGGAGTACTCGCGCGCGCCGGGAACGTAGCCGCCCTGCATCCGCTCGTGCTGCATGCGCAGCGCCATCACCACGTCCGCATCGACGATGGCGCGGTTGAGGTCGGTCTCCACACGCACGGGCGGCAGACGGTCCTCGAGCGCATCGCCGAGGCGAGCGGGGACGAGGGTCGGCGGCGCACACAGCACCACGTCGGCACCCATGGCGGTCAGCGCCCAGGCGTTCGAGCGCGCCACGCGAGAGTGCAGCAGGTCACCGACGATGACCACCTTGCGGCCGCGCACGTCGCCGAGCGCGCCGCGCATCGTATACAGGTCGAGGAGCGCTTGTGTGGGGTGCGCGTGCAGGCCATCGCCAGCGTTCACTACACTGCAGTTCGCGGTGCGGGCGGCCAGATAGGGCGCGCCGGAGCGGTTGTGCCGCATGATGAGCACGTCGGCGCCCACGGCCTGCAGCGTCTTCACGGTATCGACGAGCGACTCGCCCTTGGCGACGCTGCTGGCGGAGGC
This sequence comes from Dehalococcoidia bacterium, assembly GCA_035286725.1. Lineage (GTDB taxonomy): Bacteria > Chloroflexota > Dehalococcoidia > DSTF01 > JACRBR01 > JACRBR01. The sequence goes on from DATECV010000004.1 coordinate 860, forward strand.
AGCGATGTTGATCACGTCCGCGCCCAGCACCTTGCCCGCCAGCTCGAACGACGTGCGGGTGCGCGTGCTGTTCTCGTAGAACAGCGTGACGACGGTGGTGCCGCGGAGGGCGGGCACGCGCGGGATCTCGCGCGAGAGCACCTCCTTCATGGTGTCGGTGGTGCGCATCACGAGGTCCAGCTCCTCGACGGTGAAGTCGTCGAGGTCCAGCAGATGGCGGCGCTTCCAGCCGCTCTCGTCGGTCGAAGGCGCGGCAAACGGCGCGGGCACCACGTCCGGGCGTGCTTCGGTGGTCATCGCGATACTCCCGCTTCCTCGGCCGCGGTCACGCGGACGGTGTCCTCGCCGTCGGTCTCTTCGAAGCGCACCTGCACGTCGTCGGCGTGCGAGGTGGGGATGTTCTTGCCGACGAAGTCAGCGCGGATCGGCAGCTCGCGGTGGCCGCGGTCGACCAGCACGGCGAGCTGTATGCGCCCGGGCCGGCCGTAGTCGATGAGCGCGTCGAGGGCGGCCCGCACGGTGCGGCCGGTGTACAGCACGTCGTCGACGAGGACCACGCGCTTCCCCGCGATCTCCGGCAGGTCGCTGGGCTGGATGCTGACGCTGGGGCCGCGCTCCGTGAGGTCGTCGCGGTAGAGGCCGATGTCGAGCGTGCCGACGGGGATCTCCTCGCCCTCGAACTCGCGGATGGCGCGGGCGATGCGGGCGGCCAGGGGGACGCCGCGTGTGCGCATGCCGATTAGGACGAGGTCCTGGGCGCCCCGATTGTTCTCTACGATCTCGTGGGCGATGCGCGTGACGGCGCGGCGGATGTCGTCGCGGGCCATGATGACGTTGGGCATCAAAAAGCCTCCAGTCCGGCGATCCGGTTGGAGGCCACGAGGGTGTGCGTGCGTGCGTACTGGCCAGCCGTCTGGCAGTTCATGTTTCGGCACCTTCCCGGCCTCGCGGGACCGGATTAAAGGACGCGTGGGACGCTCACGGGCGTCCTGATAATCATAGATCACCTGTCCGGCGGCCACAACAAAATATGGGCCGTCGCGCCCATGGACATCTGGCAGGCCGTCGCCGGGCTAGGGCATGTGTAAGCTGTAGCGCGGAATGGATTCCGCCTCGACGGGACGGCTGCGAATGGATCACGTG
>DATECV010000005.1:0-7484 GCA_035286725.1 Dehalococcoidia bacterium
GTGAGCCCCGGTTTCATCATCCGCAGCTCGGCGGGCACCTGTTCGTTGCTTCCTTCGATGCCGCCCGGCCCGACGATGCTCATGTCGCCGCGCAGCACGGCTGCGACGGCCGGGAGCTTGGAGATGACGCGATGACCCGGACCGGCCAGCGTGTATACGCGGACCGGCCGTCCTCCGGCGCCCAACAACTCGTGGCGATCGAGGACCGCCTGGCGGGCGGCAACACGGCTCAAAACGCGCGCGAGCGCGAATGGCCCGAGGATCAGTACCAGGCCGCACGCCGCTGCCAGGTCGAAGCCGCGCTTGATCGCGGCTTCCAGGCCGGCAATGCGCACCTCGTGCAACTCGTACAGCGGGACACCGGCGCGGCTCGCCACGCGGATGTGCCCGGTCAACGCTTCTTCGCGGTCGGCCAGCATGCGGACGTCGAACCGCCACGCGGACTGCGCGCCCAGGATCGCCCGCCGGCTGTCCCACGGGATGGCCACCGGGTTCACGATCACTTCGTCGGCCCCCAGTGCGCCCGCGCGGGAAAGCTGCGACGTTGTACACAGGACCGGCCATTCGCCCGGGCCGATGCGCGAACCAGCCGGCCGGAAGTCATCGAAGAACCCCAGCACCTGGAATCCGGATGCGGTCAGGTGTTGGGCGAGCTGTACCGAGCGATCGTCCACGCCCGCGATGATCGCGCGCGGGCGGAAGGCGCCTCGGCGCCGGGTCGCGTACACCACGCGGCGCGCGCACATGCGAAACACACCATTCACGACGACGAGTGCGGGCGGGAAGGCCAGCAGCCATCCGCGCGATACCAGGCCGGCACCGAGCAGCATGTCTCCCAGGACGAGCACGACCGTCAGACCCGCCGTTGCCTGCAGTACGCCGGCGTACTCGTCCGTTCCGGAGAGCAGCCGCGTCCGCTGGTACAGACCGAACCCGAACATCGTCGCGAGCCAGCAGGGCACGAGGACGCCAATCGCGACCATGTACTCACCCGCAGAGACGCCATTCGGTCGCAGTCTGCCGGCCACCGCAAGCGCGGTCGCGATGGATGCTGCGTCGACCAGCAACAGGGCGAGCGTGTAGGCCAGCCAGTCCCTGCGGACGGATCCGTCACCACGGACAAACGACTCAGGCAGCCAGCGCATTGACAAGCACCCTCGCTCCACTCGATTCGAACCGGAACTTCATCGACGCGAACCCCTCTGCCTCCAGGGCCGAGATGATCTCCTCCTGATAGCCGTCGCGCGCGAACACGGTCATGAAGCCCCCGGCGCCCGCCCCCGCCACCTTCGCGCCCAGCGCACCGCCGGCGCGCGCGACCTCATAGGCGTGGTCCGTGCGCGCATTGCTGACAGCGGCCGCGGCCCGCTTCTTCGCGTGCCACGCGTCATCCAGCAGCGTGCCGAAGTCGTCCAGACGGCCCTCGGCCAGCAGGTCGCGCGCGTGGTACGCCTGCTTCTTCATCTCGTCGGAGGCTAGCAGCGTCTCCGAGCGGCTCTCGGTGATGTTGCGTCGCTGTTCACCCAGGACGGAGGACGACTCGCGGGAGACGCCGGTGAAAAACAGCAGCACCCGCTGCTCCAGCGCCCTCATCGTCTCCGGCGCGATCGTGATCGGCGCTACGTCCACCGACGCGTCCGCGTGAAACTCGATAAAGTTCAGGCCGCCGAACGCCGCCGCGTACTGGTCCTGTTTCCCGATCGGCTGCTCCAGACGGTTGATCTCGATCTCGCACGCAAGCTCTGCGACGTCCGGCGGGCACATTTGCAGCCCCCGGTACGTGGACAGCGCCTTCACCAGCGCGACGGTCACCGCGCTCGACGAGCCCAGCCCCGTGCCCGGCGGGATCTCGGAGCAGAGGAACACGGAGAGGCCCTCGTAGATAGAGAACTCGTCCAGCACCGCGCGAGGCAGGCGCAGATCGTCGTTGGCCCTGCGCTCCGCCGGCGCTTCGTGGCGGAAGAACGTCCGGTAGTCCGACGAAGACACCTGCACGCAGCCCTCGCTGTTCCCGAGGATCACGTAGAAGTACTTGTCGATCGCCACGCTGAGCACGGCGCCGCCGAACTGCTCGTAGTAGGCCGGTAGATCGGTCCCGCCTCCGAAGAAGCTGACGCGCACCGGCGCCCGTGCGATAAGCATGCGTTCCCTCGCGTATCAGGCCGCCGCCGCGATTCCTCGCACCAGCGTTTCAGGCTCGGCAGCCTCGTCGTAGCTGGTCCGCGCCGTCCTGTCCCATTCGGATCGACTGACGCGCCGCATCGTCGCGGCCAACAGGTGATTCAGCAGCAGGTGGAGGTCTTCGACCGGCCCGTACTCGCCGCTGTCGATCACTACCGCCACGTCCGCCAACTGCGACAGCGGTCCCCCGCCGAAGCCCGAGAGCCCCAGCACCGACGCCCCGCGGTCGCGCGCCAGCTCTACGGCCGCCAGGATGTTCGGCGACTTCCCGCTGGCCGAGAACGCGACGACGACATCACCGGGCGCCAGCACCTGCGAGAGCTGCAGGGTGAAGACCGATTCGTATCCGACGTCGTTGGCCCAGGCGGACAGCACGGCGACGTTGTCGCACAGAGAGCGGCAGTTCAGCGGGGGCCCTTCCGACTCGGCAGAAGCGCGCGAAAGATCCGCCGCCATGTGGCTCGCAGTGGTGGCGCTGCCTCCGTTTCCGATGATGTAGACGGTGTTGCCCCGGTCCCGCGCGTCCAGCAGCATCTCCGCAGCCTGCGCGATCGACGGCCGGTCCAGCGCCTCGACCGCTTCCGCGACCTCGCCGATGTACTCCTCCACTGAGCGCTCGATGGCGCGGTGGCGTGGGCCGCGATTCAGCGACGACCGCATCGCGAGATCGACTTCGCGCAGGCGCGGCATGGAGCCGACATCCCAGCATGCGTCGTCGGTCCTGTATCCGAACAGCGCGCGCTCGCTCTCAGCCAGCTCGCCGAACACGTCGGCCCCGAAGTCCTGCGGCGCGCCGTGGGCGATCCGCCGTAAGACGGCCGGTTCCAGGACGTAAAGGCCCGCATTCGCCCACGGATTCGCCGGCACGTCGCCGGCTTGTGGCTTCTCGACGAACCCCGTGATCCAGCCGTCGCCGTCCTGCCGCACGATGCCGCACTGGGTGGCGTCGTCCGGCCGGCGCAGCGCGATGGTGGCGAGGGCTCCGTGCGCACGATGCTCGGCCATGAGCTTCAGAGGGTCGATCTGCGTGAAGACGTCGCCGCACACGACGAAGAACGGCCCGTCTGAGAAGAAGGCCTCCAGCGCCTTGACGGCGCCCGCCGTGCCCAGCAGCCGGGGCTCGAACGCGTATGTGATCCGCACGCCGAATCGCGATCCGTCGCCGAAGTGCCCGGCGATGGCGTCGGCGTGTGCGTGCAGGTTGATCGCGATCTCGTGCACGCCGCTTCGCGCCAGCAGCTCGATCGTGTGCTCCAGCAGCGGCTTCCCGCCGATCGGCACCATCGGTTTCGGCAGGCGGTCCGTCAGCGGCTTCAGCCGCGTCCCCTGTCCGGCCGCCAGGATCATCGCGCGGGGCGCATGCCCCGTTCCGTTCGATGAGATGCGGCCCGCGCCGTTCAGGCCGGCCTTCACCGTCTCCTTCACGGCCAGCTCCGGCCCGTGGCCGTTCGTTGTTGCCCTCGACGTCACTGCGCACCTGTCCTTTCGATGCTGTATTCGATGACGTGGTCGGTCGCCAGGTCGAAGCGGAGAGCGTCATCCGAAGGCTCGGCTGGCGTACCGTTGACGCTCACCGTCGCGATGCGCACGCCTTCGGGCGTTCCCACGCGCAGCGTTACGGGGAGCGCTCGCTGGCCGGGCTGCTTGCGCAGCGTCAGCCGGTAGATCGCGTCCCTTCCGCTCTGCACGTCGACGACGGTTGGTGTGACGTAGTCGAAGCTGAGACGCCGCCGCTCGTCGCGCCCGATGGTGATGAATCGCCCGAAGACGGTGAGCCCCAGCTCCTCGCCGGCCTCCTCGGTCCCGACCGTCCCGTGCTCGTCGCGGACGTCGACGATCGTGCTCCGCGGGGGCACGTACAGCCGTACGTAATCGCCGTAGACGCCGCCGAGCATGAGCTTCTTCACGAGTGCGGGGTCTCGTCCGGCCTCCCATGGCGCCAGGTTGTTGAAGTAATCGATGCTGACGGTGGTGTGGGCGGCGCCGCTGGTGTCGAGCCGGACATCCATGTCCACGGTCTCCTCGACCACGGCGTTCAGCTTCGTGCCGTTCACGCTCGAGTCGACCAGCATGGCGAAGTCCCCGCCCGCATAGCCGACCTCGCCCGACAGACCCATATCGCCGGCCAGCCCCTGCTGTGCCGGGTCGTTCATGTAGACCAGGAGTTCCTTTTCATCGCCTAGCTTCTGCACTAGGTCAATGAAGCGGCTCCAGTTTCCCGGCTCCGGGTGAAGCGCGCGGTCGAGGACCTCGCGCGCCAGCAGCGCCACGAACTCCTTGCGGTCCGCCTCCGGCTCGGAAGGGTCGCGCGTGTACGTCTCAGTCAGCTCGAAGACGTTGTCTGTAGTGGCTGTGACGCCGTATTCGGCCACCGCCACCGGCCCGGTCACCGAAAGCAGCCGCTCGAGCGTGCGCACGTTGATGCCGATGACGCCGTCAACCTGCACGCCGCCGCCCAGCGCATAGAACCGCTGCGCCTCGCGTGCGGCCGTCGGGAAATCCGGCGACCAGTTGGAGACGCTGAGGTTCCAGGTCACGCCCTTCAACAGGTAGCGGTCGAGCGGCTGCGGCGGAGCCTCGTACGCGCTCGTCGCGCGTATCCAGTCGAGGCCGAACTCCACAGCGTCCGTGAACTCGAAGGCCGTCATCCGCCCGCGGTCCAGGCACATCTGGCCCAGCACGCTGACCAGGCCGCCGGTCGGCAGCAGCTCCGCGTTGTTGTGGGCCAGCACCAGGTAGCACCTTGGCGCGGAGAACCCCAGAAAGACTGGCAGAAACTGCCGCGCGTCACCGTACGTCTCGACGATGCCCGCGACCTTCTCGCGCCGCGCGTCCAGCTCGTCTATCGCCCCTGAAAGAGGCGGCACGAGCGCTCCGCCGCCCAGACCGCTGCGTATCGCGTCGACGCGCGACAGGCGCTCCTCGATCGTGTTGAAGGAAGGGCCCGTGCGGTCCAGCACCTCGACGCTCTGCTCCAGCAGCGTGCCGTCCCGCTCCTCGCGTATGGCCGCGAACTCGTCCGCGGCGTCTACGCCTGCGGCGCCGATGACGCTGGCCTCCCCGCCGATCTCCGCGAGATCCAGGGCCGCGTTTGCCTGGTGCGCGACGTAAGGGACGTGTCTCGCCAGCCACAGCAGTGGGTCGCGGCGCATCGTGCTGCGGGCGACGGCGAAATCGGTTCCGGCTGACTCGAACTCGTCCCGAGCCAGTCGCAGCTCCACCGCTGTCGCATCGAGTCGTCTCGTCTCCAGCACGTCTTCCCCCCGTTGGAGCGATGCTCGTCCCTCGTTGATGTGGCGCATCACCGTCGCCATCCTGTATCCCTCAAACGCCCCGGCGATGAGGAGAGGCGCCAGGATCACCGCCAGCACGTTCCCTCGCCGCGCCGCGCGCAGCCGTAACCGGGGCCCGCAGGCGATCGTCTGGGCCGACACGCGACGTGGCTCCTCTCCGGATCCCCCGCGTTAGTTGGCCGTACCGCTCGCCGCACCCCTGGACCGTCGGCCGCTGCCCAGCCGGGCGTATCGCCGGGCGGCCAGCAGCGCGATCGCGCCCGCCGTCAGCAGCAGGAGCGCGCTCAGTCCTGCGGACGGCGTGTCCGGCCCGCTACCCGTGCCGGGCAGCTCGATGGGCGATAGCGGAGGCTGCGCGGCGGCGCCAAGGATCACGCCGACCCTGCCGACGATCGTCCCGCAGACCACCTCGACCTGGATGGTCCCGGGCGTCGTGCCGACGTTGAGGGTGGTCCGGGCCACGCCGTTGCCGTCGGTCGTGATGTCTGTCGGCGAAACGCTGGCGCCGGTGCCGGGCTGGCTGGCCACGCGCGCGACGCATGGCTGATTCGCCAGCACGTCGCCGTCCGCGTCCCGCAGCACGGCGCTCACCGTGACCTGCTGTCCCGCCGTTGCCGTCGTCTGCGATGCCGTGACCGTCAGGCTGGCGTCCGGCGGCGGATACTGCGCGTGCGCCGTGCTGGCGTTGGACGCGATCAGGATCATCGTGGTGATGATGGCAAGAAGCGCTGCGATCCTGAACATACTGTTCCTCCTCTTTGACTTGATGCATGGAGCGGGCTGGTTGCCGGCCCGCTTCCATCTCCCCCGTGTATGGCCGCGCTAAATGCGCGTTTCGTGTGCGGCCGCATCCTGGTGTCCGGCGCCGCCGTTTCCGTTCGCCGGCGCAAGTTGGATGGCGGCGAGCTCCGGAAGGCTACGTCCGCGGCCTCCCCCGCCCCCCGAGCCATCCTTTCGCACCGCGTACGCACGGTCGTAGTAGTAGTACGACCCGTACGATCCGCGGCCGCGCCGTACCTTGTTCAACACCACGCCCAGCACGTTCGCGTTGGCGCGCGCCGTGGCGTGGAACGCCGCCCGCAGGGCGCTCGCACGCGTGCGCCCCTGCTCGACGACCAGGATGGTGGCGTCCGCCTTCGCGGCCAGGATCCGCGCGTCGGCCACCGCCAGGAGCGGCGAGCTGTCGATGACGATCACGTCCACCTTCTTCTTCATCTGCTCGATGACCGCGTCGAAGCCGACCCACTCCAGCAGCTCCGTCGGGTTCGGCGGCAGCGGGCCGCTGGGCACCACGAACAGGTTCGGGTGGCTCGTCGGGATCAGTGCCTTCTCGTCCAGCGAAGCCCCGTCGAGGAGGACGGACGTAAGACCGTTCGTGTTATCCAGCCCAAAGGCGCGGTGCAGCGTCGGCCGCCGCAGGTCGGCGTCGACGAGCGCCACTCGCTTGCCCGATTCCGCGCAGGCCAGCGCGTAGTTCGCCGACGTTGTCGACTTGCCGTCGCCGCTGTTCGCGCTGGCGACGAGGATCACTTGTGCGGGGTGCGCGATGGAGCTGAACTGGATGTTCGTGCGGAGAATCGCGTACGTTTCTGCCTCGTGCATCGGCAGACCGCGCGTGCTGAGGGGGATCCGGTCCTTGTCGTGCGGCAGCCGGCCCACTTCACCCAGCGTCGGCAGGCCGGACGCGAAGCTCACGTCGTCGGCCGACTTGATCGTGTCGTCCAGGTATTCGATGAGCAGCGCGACACCACCCGCCAGCACCAGGCCCATCAGCACGGCCAGCGCCATGTTCAGCTTCAGGTTCGGCGAAATCGGGGTGCCCGGGACCGCCGCAGGCTCGACGATGCGCGTCGTGCCGGAGCGGGTGAGCGCGTCGCTGCTCTCCTCCTGCACAAACGTGCGCGCGACCTCGTTCGCCAGCCGCGCCGCGCGCTCCGGCGACTGGTCGCTCACCGAGATCGTCACGAGCTGTGTGTCTTTGACGGCCTTCGTCTCCAGCTTCGATGCCAG
>DATECV010000006.1:0-2063 GCA_035286725.1 Dehalococcoidia bacterium
TCTGCCGCCTCCGCCACGAGCGCAGTGCCTCGTACAGACCACCTTCTCCCGCCGCCTTTACCGTAGTCGTCGGCCCCGTCGCATCCGGCATCGCGAGCGCCTCCGGGTGCTCGTTGTAGTGCGCTCGCAGCTCCGCCAGCAGTTGCACGCCGTACCGCTGCAGCTTGGCCGTCCCCATCCCCGGCACGGCCAGCAGCTCCTCCGACGACCCCGGCCGGCGTTCCGCGATCGCCGCCAGCGTCGCGTCGTGGCAGATCACGTACGCGGGCACGCCCTCCGCGTCCGCCCGCAGCCGTCGCCACTGCTTCAGCCGCTCGAACAGTGTCGCCGAGGCCCCGTCCAACGTCGCCGCCGCCGAACGCGGGTCACGACCATCCGCCCGTAGCGTCGGCTTGTCCAACGGCGGCAACCGCACCGGGTTCGCGCGCGCGCCGTTGATCACGTCCACCGCGCGCCGTGTGACGTGCAGCGTCTGCTGCTCCGGCTCCAGCGCCAGCAGCCCCCCCGCGAGCATCCGGCGCAGCAGCCGCCGCGTCCAGTCCTCGCGCCGGTGCTTCAGCGCCCCGAACTGCGGACGTGACTGCCAGTCGTACTTTCGCACCTGCGCCGTCCCGTGGCCGATGAGGTAGCTTGCGACCGTCCCCGGCCCCACCGCGAACGGCAGCGCGCGAATCGCGGCCAGCGCCTCCCGCACCTCCGCGGCCGATGCGTCCTCGTCCGGCTCTGTCGCCATGCGCCCCTCGGCCGCCGCCACGCAGTTGTCGCACTGGCTGCAGCCGCCCAGCTCTTCAGCCTCGTCCTCGAAGTACCCCAGGATCGAGTCGTGCCGGCACGCGGACGTCTCCGCGTACCCGATCATCGCCCGCAGCATCTCCCGCCGCCGCAGCGAATGTTCCGGCGACGTCGCGGGGTCGCCCGCGATGAGCCGGAACCGCAACGCGATATCCGGATCGGAGATCAGCAGCAGTCCACGAGCCGGCTGGCCGTCCCGTCCCGCGCGTCCCACCTCCTGGTAGTACGCCTCCACCGATTCCGGCAGCGCATGGTGCATCACCAGCCGGATGTCCGGCCGGTCGATCCCCATCCCGAACGCGTTCGTCGCCGCCACCACGTCCAGCATCCCCGACTGGAACTTCGCCTGCACGGCGTTCCGCTCAGGCCCGCTCATCCCCGCGTGATAGTGCGCCGCCCGCCAGCCCAGCTCCCGCAGCGACGCCGCCACCGATTCCGCGTTCTTGCGCGATCCCGTGTACACCAGCGCCGTGCCACGGCCCGCGTTCGGCTTGCCCAGGACCCGCTTCACCTCCTCGGCGATGCGCTTCTCTTTCGCCCGCGGCCCGCTCACCTCTTCGACCGACAGCCGCAGGTTGTGCCGCGCGAACCCGCGCAGGATCTGCTTCGCGCCCGGCATACCCAGCCGCTCGACGATCTCCTGCCGCACCAGCGGCGTCGCCGTCGCCGTGCAGGCCAGCAGCCGTCGTGGCTGCAGCCGTTGCACCAGCTCGCCGATCTGCAGATACTCCGGACGGAAATCGTGGCCCCACTGGCTGATGCAGTGCGCCTCGTCGATCGCCAGCAGCGAGATCTCCAGCTTCGAGAGCACCCCGTCGACGAACCAGTCCAGCGCCAGCCGCTCCGGCGCCAGGTACAGCAGCTTCACCTTCCCCGACAGCGCCAGATCTATGCGCCGCTGGTTCTCGCCCGCTTCCAGGTTTGATGCGAGATACGTCGCCGGGATGCCGCGTTCGTGCAGCGAGGCCACCTGGTCCGCCATCAGCGCCACCAGCGGCGTGATCACGATCGCGATCCCGTCGAGCTGCGTCGCCGGGTACTGGTACGTCAGGCTCTTCCCGCCGCCCGTCGGCGCCACAACCAGCACCCGCCCCGACCCTGAGATCAGCTCATCGACGGCCTCTTGCTGCCACGCGTACAGTTCGTGCCCCGTTCCCGCCATCGTTGTGTCCCTGCCCAACCTTGGTGCCTCTTCGTGTGCTTTCGTGGATCGTCAGTCGTTCGGAGCAACTGGAATCCATTTCCGCTTCCCATCCGCCGTCTCCGTCATG
>DATECV010000007.1:0-2734 GCA_035286725.1 Dehalococcoidia bacterium
GCCGGGCCCTCGACGTCGCCGGCATCGCCGCGCGCGACATCCCCGTGCGCCGCTTCGTCCGCGAGGGACAGGATCGCCTCAAGTCCAGCGCCGATCTCCACATGCTCATGGACATCATGGAGACCGCCCTCGACCGTCCTCAGGTCTCCACCTACATCCTCATGACCGGCGATTCCGACTACATTCGCGTCGTCACCTGGATCAAGAACCGCTTCGAGAAGCGCGTCGTCGTCTCCGGCGTCCCCGGCACCATCTCCGCCGACCTTGTCGCCGCCGCCGGCGAGGCCGACCACCTCGAGGCCGGCGAGGGCACACCGACGGATGCCCTCATGTCCTCCGTCGAGGCCATCACCCTCATGATGAAGCGCACGACGCCCCCCACCGGATTCTGGACCATCAAGCTCATCGATCAGTGGGCGCGCGACAACCGCAACGGCGTTCCCGGCTCCGATCCCGACAAGTCGAATGCCATCTCCTACATGCTCCGCAACGGCCTCATGCGCCGCTACAAGACCGTCACCGACGTCCGCGAGGTCACCATCAGCGAGCTCGACGAGACCAACCCCGCCGTCCGCGACCTCATCGTGGCCGTGGGGCTGGAGCTGAACCCGCTGCCACTCCGCTGTCCCGCCTGCAACGAGTGCTCGGCCGTCGACGCGGGCGCGTGCCCCTGCTGTGGCGCGAGTATCACTCTCCAGTGGACCAACGGCGCGCCACCCGACTCATAGGAGGCCGTCGCTCAAGCCCATGATTGGACGAAATTAGAGGCCACACCTCCTGAGATGCGGCCTCTATCGATTCCTGAAGACCTCCGCATCCTCGGTGCCCTCTGTGCCTCGGTGGTGAACTGACTCACTCTACCGTCACCGTCTTCGCCAGGTTCCGCGGCTGGTCTACGTCACACCCCCGCTTCACCGCGATGTGATACGACAGCAGCTGCATCGGGATCGCCGTCAGCAGCGGGTACAGCAGCGGCCCCACCCCGGTCGCAGACGGAGCGCCGGTAGTCGACCGTGTGGCCAGCCGCGGCATCTCCAGCACGTGATCGCACTTCGCCGCCAGCTCCCCGTCCCCCTCCGACACGATGCCGATCACGACGCCGTCCCGTGCCCGCACCTGCTCGATGTTCGAGAGCATCTTCTCCCGCGTCCCGTCGTCCAGCGCGATCGCCACCACCGGCACTGTCCGGTCGATGAGCGCGATCGGTCCGTGCTTCATCTCGCCCGCCGGATACCCCTCCGCGTGGATGTAGCTCACTTCCTTCAGCTTCAGCGCGCCCTCCATCGCCATCGGGTACTCCAGCCCGCGTGCCAGGAACAGGAAGTTCCCCGCCTCCGCGATCTTCCCCGCGATCTCTGCGATCTGGCCGTCAAGCTGCAGCACCCGCCCCATCAGCCCCGGCACGTGCGCCAGCTCGCCGATGAGCTCCCCCAGCCGCGCGTCGTCGATCGCCCCGCGTACCCGGCCCGCGTAGCACGCCAGCAGGTACAGCGCCGTGATCGATGCCGTCAGCGTCTTCGTGCTGGCGACGGCCACCTCCGGCCCGCACCGCGTCAGCACGAACCCGTCCGCCACGCGCGTCGACTGCGCCCCTGGCGTATTGCAGATCGTGAGCTGGGGCGCGTCACGCCGCTTGGCGTCCGCCATCGCCTCCAGTGTGTCTACCGTCTCCCCCGACTGCGCGACGGAGATCACCAGTGTCTGCGGCCCGATGAGCGCGTCCCGGTACCGGAACTCCGACGAGTTGTCGACCTCCGCCGGGATCCCGGCGATGCGCTCGAAGTACGTCCGCCCCACCATCGCCGCGTGCATGCTCGTCCCCATCCCGATCAGCATCACCCGGTCCACTGCCCGCAGCACGTGGTCGCTCAGCCCGATGTCCTCCAGCTCCACCGCCGCCGGTTCGAACACGGCCCGTCCGCGGAAGGTGTCCACCGTAGTCTCCGGCTGCTCCATGATCTCCTTGAGCATGAAGTGCTTGTGCGCGCCCTTCGCCGCCGACACCGGGTCGAACGGCACCACCTGCGGCTCCTTCGCGATCGCGCTCCCGTCGAACCCCACGTACGTCGCACCCGCCGCCGATACGCACGCGATCTCGCCGTCCGACAGGAACGCCACCCGTTGCGTCTCCGGCAGCAGCGCCGCCAGGTCGCTCGCCACGAACATTTCGCCGTCCCCGTACCCCACCACCACGCCGCCCGCGTTCCCCGCGCGCGCCGCCACGATGCTGTTCGCGCCGCCCTCCGGCCGCGACGTCATCACCACGATCGCGTGCGCCCCCTGGAGCCGTCCTAGCGTCCGCCGGAACGCCGCCAACAGGTCTTCCCCCTCATCCATGTAGCTCTCGATCAGGTGTGGCAGCACCTCCGTGTCCGTCTCTGACCGCAGTTCGTGCCCGCGCGACCGCAGTTCGGCCCGCAGCTCCAGATAGTTCTCGACGATCCCGTTGTGGATGACGACGATGTCGCCCCGGCAGTCACGGTGCGGATGCGCGTTCTCGTCCGTCGGCTTCCCGTGCGTCGCCCACCGCGTGTGGCCGATGCCCGTCGTGCCCGCCGGATACGCGCCTTCCAGCCCGCTCCGCAGCGCCGACAGCTTCCCCGCCGTCTTCGCGATCTCGATCGCGCCCCCGTCCACCACCGCGATCCCCGCGCTGTCGTACCCGCGGTACTCCAGCCGCTGCAGCCCGTCCAGCAGCAGCGGCGCCGCTTCACGCTCTCCCGTGTACCCGATG
>DATECV010000008.1:0-9812 GCA_035286725.1 Dehalococcoidia bacterium
CGTTCCGGAAACCGCCGGCGTAGCCGCCCCCGCCACTGAGACCGTGAACGCCAGTTCGCCCTCTGCCTGCTCCCCACCTGCTCCGTACTTCCCCCGCACCACGAACGCATACGCGCCGTCGACCGGTTCAGGGATCTCGAACCGCACGGACAGATCCGCAATCGTCGTGCCTTCCTTGCCCTGCAGCAACTCGTTCACGCCGCTGACGCCGTCGGTTCGGACCGCCACCGCCGTCCCATCCGGCAGCTTCAGCACGACGTTCTCGCTCTGCAGCACGCCCTGTCCGATGGCGATCCCGCTTCCCACCGTCGCGCTGAACGAGACGATCAGCGCCTTCTTCCCCTTCTCGACCTCGTCGTGCTTCTCCGGCAGGTCCGCGCGGATCTCCACGCCGGTCACGTTCAACGTGACAGCCCCTGCCGTGGCCGTACCCGTCACCGCGACCTCTACCGGTGCCAGGTCCACCAGCTCCTCGCCCTCTGGCCCGACAGGTACCGTCGCTTGATTGTTCGACGAGTTGCCTACGGTCAGCGTCGCGTCGTCGAACACAAACTCCTCGTCCACAGTGAATGTGAAGAGCCCCTTGCCCTTCAGCTTGCCTGGTACCCTCGGCAGATCCTGGTCGAACGTCGATTCGGTGTAGTTGTTGCCTCCCGCCGTCAGCACAAGCTGCGAATCGAACGTCGATTCGTCGTCCCCAAGGTTCTCGAACTCCGCCTCTATAGCCACGCTTCGGCTCGTTCCCTCGCCGCTGAACGTCGCCTCGCCCAGCGTCACCTTCCATCCGGCGTGCCAGAACGTCTGGTCGACGTCGATCGTCTCTTCGCTGGCAGCGGGCGTCTCTTCCTCGGCCGCCGTCGCCGTGCTCGCCGGCCGCTCGGCCGTCGGTGTGTTCTCATCGTCGCTGCCGCCACCGCACGCACCCAGTAGCAACGCCGCCCCCAACAAGGTGACCAGTCCCAGCACCAAACGCTTGTTCGTCAAAACCACGTCGCGCTCCTCCTTCTTCCTGCAGATGCCCTCAAACGGCTCTACTTCACCCGCGTCTCCACGTACCACTGGTTCACCTCAGCAAACCGGCTGCTCGGCGTATACAGCAGCCGCGGCTCGAATCCCCGCACCCGCGACGCCTGCACGTATACCGACGACGGCGCGTACAGCGGGATCGACGGCATCTCCGCGATGAAGTACCCGTCGAACAACGTATACAGGTCCTTCCGCCGCGACGTGTCTGTCGTCTGCCGCGCCCGCTGCAGCGCGTCGTCGATGCGCCCGTCGCTGAATCCCGCCAGGTTCAGCCCCGGCGCCCGCACCTGGCTCGTGTGCCAGAACGGATACGGATCCGGGTCCGGTCCCCCGTCCACTAGCACCAGCGCCACGTCAAAGTCGCGCGACAGTAGATGCTCCTCGATGAATACGCCGGTGTCCAGCGCCTCCACCTCCGCGCTCACCCCGATCGCTTTCCACTGCCGCGCGATGTCCTCGGCGATCGCCACGCGGCGCGGATCGTTCGCCGTCGAGATCGAGAACGACAACCGCAGATTGTCGATGTTCGCCCGCGTGCCGTCGCGCGACCGGAAGAACCCCGCCAGCTCCAGCGCCGTGGCCGCCGCCCCCGGGTCGAACGCCGGCAACTCCACGTCCGCAGCCGCCCAAGAACCCGGCGGAATGCCTGTCGTCGAGAGTACTCCTTCCCCCGCGGCGACCTCCCCCATCAGCGTGTCGCGATTGATCCCCTGGAACAGCGCCCGTCGGACTGCCCGCTCTTCGAAGATGGGCGAGTGCGTGTTCAGGTACAGCATGTAGTACGGCGCCCCCGGCAGGCTGCTTACCGCCCACCGCCCATCGTTCCGGATGAAGCTGATGTCGTCCTGCGAAGCACCCTCATCCAACAGCGCCCCGTCGATCTCCCTCTCGCGCAACGCCCGTGCCAGATCGTCGCGCGTCTTGAACACGCGCAGCGCGAACTTCGAGATGTGCGGCGGCCCCAGGTAATAGGTCGAGTTCGCCTCCAGCTCCACATTCCCGTCGGCGTCCCGCGAGGTCAGCCTGTACGGTCCCGTGCCGATCGGTTGCAGGTTGAACGCCGCGTTGTAGAGCTGCCCCGCATCGAGATCCCTCAGCACGTGCCGCGGCAGAATGCCCGTCGTCAGCCACGCCAGAAACGGCGCGTACGTCTGCTCCAGCTGAAACTCGACCGTTTGTGGGTCGCGCGCCGTCACCGCCACGCCCTGCATCAGTTGCGCAAGCGCCGGGTCGCCCTTGAACGCCGGGTCGGCGATCGCCCGGTAGGTGAACACCACGTCCTCGGCGTCCACATCCTCGCCGTCCTGCCAGGCGATGCCTTGCCGCAAGTGGAAGACGTACCGCTGCCCGTTGTTCGTGATCTCCCACCGTTCAGCCAGGTCCGGCTGCGGCGACCCGTCCGGCCCCAGCCGCACCAGTCCGCTGAAAATGAGCGACGCCAGATCCGCGTCCGTGGGATTAGCCTGAGCGTACAGGGGGTTGATGCGCTCCGGCGGCCGCGTCACACCCTCGGTGTAGGAACCGCCGCTGGCTGGTACCGCCTCGCCCTTCGGATGGTCCAACGTGAACCACCAGAACAGCCCGACCGCGACGACACCGGCGACAAGCGCCCCGAACAGCGGCCATCGCGTCTGCGTCAGCGGCACGGCGGCCTCGGTGACAGTCTTAGCCGGTGGTTTGCTGGACGGACCAGGCGGAGACGATGAGGAAGACGATCGCGAGCACGATCGTCATCTGGAACAGGGTCTTCTCGATACCACGCCGCGTCCGGAAGCTGCCACCGCCCGAGCTGCCGCCTCCGAAGATTCCCCCGACATCCGAGCCCTTCGCTTGGAGCAGAATCACAAGCGAAAGCGCGATCGCCACGAGAATCTGCGCGATGTGAACGTAGTCGACAAACTCCATGTGCGAAGCCCCTCCCACAGGGCCGACGTATTAAACCACAAATGCCCCGCCCCGCCCAACCGCCCATGGGCACAGCCGCCCTCGGCTGTGCCCTGCGGTGCCAGGCAATGGCTACGCTCTACCAACTACATCGCCCGCAGCAGCCGGATTCGCTCCTGCACCGGCGGGTGCGTGCTGAACATGTTGTTCAGAAACGACGTGTGCTCCTTCAGCGGATTCTCGATGTACAGGTGCGCCGTCGCCTTGTTCGCCACCTCCAGCGGCTCCCGGTCCGCGCTGATCTTCTCCAGCGCCCGCGCCAGCGCGTCCGGGTTCCGGCACAGCAGTGCCCCCGAGGCGTCTGCCAGGTACTCCCGCTGCCGCGAGATCGCCAGGTGAATGAGCTGCGCCGCGATCGGCGCCAGGATCGCCAGTACGATCGCCACGATCACGATGATCGCCGCCGCCCCACCCTTGTTCTTGTTGCTCCCGCGGGAGCCAGCGCCAAACCACGCCCACCGCATCGCGAAGTCCGCCAGCAACGCGATGATCCCGACCAGCACCACCGTGATCGTCATCACCCGGATGTCGTAGTTCCCCACGTGCGACATCTCGTGCGCCATCACGCCTTCCAGCTCGGCCTTGTCCAGCTTGTCCAGCAGCCCCCGCGTCGCCGCCACGGACGCGTGCTTCGGGTCGCGCCCCGTCGCGAACGCGTTCGGCGCGCTGTCTTCGATGACGTACACCTTCGGCATCGGCAGTCCTGAGCCGATGCTCAGGTTCTCGACGATTCGGCACAGCTCCGGCTCGTCCTCCCTGGTTACCTGGCGCGCCCCGCTCACGCCCAGCGCGATACTGCTGCTCATGTAATAGCTGAACAGCACCCACGCCAGCAGCCCCGCGTACACGAACGGCAACACCGGCCACGAACCGCCGAGCAAGTACGACAGCGCCGTCACGAGCGCTCCCACGAGCACGACGAAGACTGCCATCATGAGCCACGTCTGGCGCTTGTTCTTGCCGATGCGGTCGTAGATGAGGACGGGTTCGTCCGGCGTGCCGGGCAGCGATCCGGCTGTCGTCATCTGAGGCTACGTGCCGGGCGCCGGTGGTGCGGCCGGCGGCCCGGCGGACGGCCCGGCGGAAGGCGTCGCCGGCGGGCTCGCGAAGCTCACGCGTGGCGCCTCACGCTCCGCCTCCTCCGCCTCGAAGAACTCCGCGGGCTCGAAGTTGAACATGTTCGCGAACATCACCGTCGGGAACGTCGCCGTCTTCTCGTTGTAGCTCAGCACGTTCGTGTTGTAGAACTGCCGCGCGTACGCGATCTTCTCCTCGATGTCAGAAAGCTCGTTCTGCAGATCCAGGAAGTTCTGGTTCGCCTTCAGGTCCGGGTACGCCTCCGCCACGGCGAACAGCGACCGCAGCGTCTGCGTCAGCATGTTGTTCGCTTCCGCGGCCTGCGCCGGCGTCCCCGCCTGCTGCAGCATCGCCCGCGCCCGCGTCACATTCTCCAGCGTGTCCTTCTCGTGCGAGGCGTATCCCTTCACCGTCTCCACCAGGTTCGGGATCAGGTCCGTCCGCCGCTTCAACTGCACGTCGATGCCCGACCACGCCTCCTTCACCCGGAGCCGCGCCCGCACCAGCCCGTTGTACATGCCGATGACAGTGAAGACGAGGAGAATCAGGACGACGGCGATGACGCCGAGAGTGATCCACAGTGCCAAGGTGCGCCTCCGTTCGCTGCTGCGGCTATCGCAATAGCCGTTATCGCGATTGTATCACGGCGCCCTCGCGGTCTCCGGGAACCGCCCCCGCGATCTACGGGCCTCCCCCTGCTGCGCCCGGACCGCCTCTTCGCCGAAGATCACAGCGGGGGCCGCGAGCAGCCCAGGGCTGGGACCGGTCGGTCTAACCCGAGACACCGCACACGCGCCCCCTCTTCTTCCTGACTATCAGGCAAAGCACGGGCCAAACGGGTTGATGAAGGTGGTGGGCGGTACTGGACTTGAACCAGTGACCTCTACGATGTCAACGTAGCGCTCTAGCCAACTGAGCTAACCGCCCGTGAGGTCGATCGTATCGTATCGGTACCCGGGCTTGGGGGTCAACGAAGTACTGCTAGTGCGCCGCGCGGAGCAGGGGCGGGGCGTCCTCCTCGACCGGCGGTTCCGACAGGACGGGCTGGGCCGAAAGAATGGTCTCCACAGTTCTTTGAGCTTGGCGCACGATCACGATGTGAAACCTGTGCTCCTCGACGTCGCGCACAAGCCGCCGGTGCGGGCGTCGCATCAGCCATCGTGGGGAAGCCAGAGCCGTATCGACCAGCGACCACCAACCAGCGACCGCGCCCCTAACGACTAATCCCCAACGACTACCCCCCAGATTGCCCCGTACGTGAAATTCGTTACAATCGGAACCTGAGCCACCTGCGGCTCCCCGACGACCGACGAAACCGACGACTGGCGCAGCTCGATGTACGGAATCGGCCTCCTCCGCGGCATGGTCGCCACCATCAAGCGCATGGTCATGCCGCCCGCGACCATCGAGTTTCCCGAGGTCACCCGGCCGATGTCCGCCCGCGCCCGCACGAACCTCCTCTGGTTCGACGAGCGCTGCACCGGCTGCAGCACCTGTGCCCAGGCCTGCCCCGATGGCTGCATCCTCGTCGAGACCTCCCCCAATCCCGATGGCACCCTCGAGAAGGTCCGTTACGAGATCGACTTCCGCCTCTGCATGTACTGCGGCCTCTGTGTCGAAGCCTGCCCCTACCAGGCCATCCAGTCCGGTGGCGTCTTCGAGGACGCCGTCTACGAGTTCGACACCATGTACAAGGACAAACACGCCCTCACGAAGCTTGCCCGCGAGCACCTGCGCCGCAACGACTACTACTACCCCCACGGCCAGCGCGCACCCGGCGACATCATCGAGCTCATCGAGGTGCAGGCCAAGCAGCAGGCCCAACCGCTCTCGAAGGGCGAGCGCGTCGTAGGAGCAAGTCTGCGTGGCTAAGCTCAACCTGAACGGCGTCGAGATCGAGGTCGAGGCCGGCGCCCCGCTGGTCGAGGCCATCAAGCGCGCCGGCGCCTGGATCTCCAATCTCTGTTACATCGACGGCCTTGCCCCCTACGCCGGCTGCCGCACCTGCCTCGTCGAGATCGAGGGCG
Organism: Dehalococcoidia bacterium; assembly: GCA_035286725.1. Classification (GTDB taxonomy): domain Bacteria; phylum Chloroflexota; class Dehalococcoidia; order DSTF01; family JACRBR01; genus JACRBR01. The sequence continues at coordinate 6,075 of DATECV010000008.1, forward strand.
CGCGCGGCCTGCAGCTCGCCTGCACCGCCCGCGTCGCCGACGGCATGGTCGTAAACACCGAGACCCCGCAGGTGAAACACGAGCGCCAGCAGGTGCTTGCCATCATCAACGCCAACCACAGCGACCGCTGCCTCACTTGCCACCGCCGTGTGAAGTGCATGCCCGGCGATGTCTGCCTCCGCGACGATGTCGTCACCCACCGCTGCGTCACCTGCAGCAAGAACTACCGCTGCGAGCTCCAGACCACCAACGAGCTCCTCGACATGGGCTTCGACAACGTCGAGCCCTGGATCCTCGAAGAGCGCACCTACTACCAGACCGACCAGCCCGATCCCGACCGCGCGAACCCCTGGTTCGAGTTCGACCCTCAGATGTGCATCCTCTGTACGCGCTGCGTCCGCGCCTGCGACGAGATCCGCCACACGACAGCCATCGGCCTGTCGAACAAGGGCTACACCGCTCGCATCGCCTTCGGGGCCGGCGGCGCCATCCACGAGTCCAACTGTGACTTCTGCGGCGCCTGCATCGACGTCTGCCCCACCGCCACGCTCATGGAAAAGCCCAACAAGTGGATCGCCCGCACCGAGGACTGGACCAGCACCACCTGCAACTCCTGCTCCGTCGGCTGCACCATCAGCGTCGGCACGCGCTCCGGTCGCGCCGTCATCGTGAAGCCCGACCACGTGAACCCCGTCAGCGCCGACCAGATCTGCGTCCGCGGCCGCTTCCACTACGACGCAATCCCCGACAAACAGCGGCTATCGAAGCACTACGTCCGCCGCGGCCCCGCCGGCAGCCCGCAACTACCAGCGCACTGGGGCGAGCTCATCTCCTACGCCGCCGCACAGCTCCAGGGCATCATCCAGAAGCACGGCCCGAAGTCCGTCGCCGTCCTCGGCTCGCCCTTCAACACCAATGAGGAGAACTACCTCGCCCAGAAGCTGGCCCGCGAGGTCATCGGCACCCCGCACCTCGACTTCAGCAGCGCCGCCCCCAACCGCGCCGCCGGCAGGGCCATCGAGGCCGTATTCGGCGCCGAGGCCCTCCCCTCCGACGCCATCAACATCGCTCGCAGCGACGTCATCGTCGTCATCGCCGATGATCTTGAGGAAAGTCACAACGTCTTCGCCCTCCGCGTGAAAGACGCCGTCGTTGGCCACCCCGCCGCCCCCAACAGCGGCAAGCTCGTCCTCATTTCCTCCCAGCGCGGCGAGCTCGCGGACTTCGCCGAGCCCTGGGCCGGCGTCTGGCTCCGCCCTCGCCCCGGCGATGAAGCCGCTACGGTGGCTGCCCTCGCGAAGAGCGAAGTAGGCGCCGAAGTCACGATGCCTGACCTCATCGAGGGCGATCACGAGGCAGCGCGGGCCATACTCGATGCGGCCGCCGCCCCCGCGAAGATCGTCTCCATCATCTACGCCCCCAACCCCGTCGACGCTGCCGCCGCTGCCGCTGGCGCGAAAGCCGCCGCCGCCCTCGCGATCTCCCTTCGTGGCGAAAAGGCCGCGGAGTCCCTGCTCGTCCTCCCCACCGAGGCCAACGCCAACGGCGCCCGCGACATGGGGGTCGACCCCGAGCGCGCCCCTCGATCAGAGTCGCCGGAGGAGACCGGCCGCGCCCCGGCAACGGAAACAGGCATGGACTTCGCCGCCATGGTCGACGCGGCCGCAGTGGGCACGCTGAAGGCGATGATCGTCGTCGGCGACAACCCGATCATGCTCGCACCCGGCGCGGCGAAGACGCGGGAAGCGTTCGAGAAGCTCGATCTCCTCATCGTCATCGATAGCGTCCTCACCGACACCGCGAAGCTCGCGCACTGCGTCTTCGCCGATGTCCCCGCCAACGCCAAGACCGGCACGTTCTCGAACGCCGAGCGCCGCGTCAACCGCCTCCACGCCGCCGTCGATGCGATCGGGGACGCCCGCCCCGCGCTCCTCGCTCTCACCGATCTCGCGAACACCCTGAAGGCCGACGCCTTCGCCTACGACCACCCCGATGCCGTCACCGACGAGATCGCCGCCACCGTCCCCGGCTACGAGCCCTTCTCCTCGAAGTTCGACCGCTGGGGCAAAGTCAGGGCATCGACGCCCGTAGGGGCGCAGCCTGCTGCGCCCTCTCCGATAACACACGCATCGCCGGGGTTGCATGCGACGCCCCCGCCCGGCCACCTCCTGCTCACAACAGGCCGCACCCTCTACACCAGCCTCGAAGCCGCGGCCGTCCACGCACCCGATGCCGATAAGCTCCACCGCGAAGAGTTCGTCGAGCTCCACCCCGCCGACATGGCCGCCCTCCGCATCGAAGACGGCGCCGAAGTCACCCTCGCCACCGATCACGGCGAGCTGGCGATCCGCGCAAGAGCCACCGATCGCATATCCGAAGGCGTAGCCTTCGTCCCCTACTACTACGACGCCGGCGCCGTCTGCACCCTCCTGTCGCCCACGGGCGCACCGACGCCGGTGCAGCTAAAGGTGCGGGCGCTGGCGTAGTTAGGAGCCGCGGGCTCTCTTCAGCGGAGGTCGCATGGTGGCAGGCAGAGGTGCGGGTTACATCGCAGTCTTAGGGATGCTCGCCCTCAGCGGCGTCACCTTAGCGACGGCGTGCGACGACAGCTCCAATGAACGCTTAGAACCTACAGTTTCATCGATGCCAGCAGACGCAACGCCATACCGTTGGCTCAGACCTGATGAGGTAACCAGAATCGCGAGCAATTTCGCGTTCCAAGACACAGAAACCATCGGCGGGCTGGTGACGCGCTTCCCCGAAATCATGGAGCCGGGCATTCTCGGGATTCGTTGTACGGACACTCAGTATGCAGAAGGCAAGTGGACGCTAAGTTGCGAGTTCTTTGATTCGAGATCGGTTGGGTCTGCGGCAACCTCTATTGCGGAGTTGCTTACAGCCGAGGCACGTGGGACGCCGATACCCTTTCGCGGAACCGTCCAGCCCGCGAAGGGACAGAACTTCGTCTTTGGAACGCAGACCTATACCGTGGACGACGCGACGGGCAAAGTGATTGAGTAACGGTCCTTGCGACCTCAGGACAGGACCAAACAACCGATGTCAATGCAGCGCGGCCCGAAACCCGCGCTGCGAGTCGGAGAGCTACCAGCTCCCCCCGCCGCCGCCACCGCCGCCGCCTCCCGAGGACCCACCCGAAAACCCGCTCCCCCCGCTGCTCCCCGGCGTGCTCGCGATCACGCTCGTCACCGACGACGAGAACGACTCCAGGCTGCGCGAGAAGTCCGGCGCCGAGAAGATCGCCGGACCCACATACCACGACTGCGTTGATGGCATCGTGTCGATGTCGGAGAACGCCCGCGCCCACTTCTCCACGCTCCCGAACACGATCGCGTACGGCAGGTACTCCGCGAAGATGTTCGCCTTCTCGTTGAACTCCTGCCGCCGCTTCTCCGCCGTCTCGATGAACAGCCGGAACCCCAGCGTCCGCCGCAGCGCCTCGCTCCCCGCCGCCGTGCGCTTCGACATCCACGACGACGTCAGGAACACCATCACGCCGACTGCGATTACCGGCAGCCCGGCGATTGCCCACCCCGCCAGCCCCAGCAGCCACACAAGCCCGCCGCCCGCGACGCCGATGACTACCCCGCCCCCCTGCGCCCAGTCCCGCGCCGTATCCGGATTCCGCGTGAACCATCCGCGCTTCATGGCGTCCGCGTACAGCTTCTCTTGCGCCTCCGCCAGGTCTTTGTAGAACTCGTTCTTCAGGTCGCTGACGTC
>DATECV010000009.1:0-8988 GCA_035286725.1 Dehalococcoidia bacterium
ATGCGGGCGCGGCAAGCGGCGCCCCTACGACCGCACGGCCGTCGCAACCGGGTTTCGTGGGACGGGCAACGATCATCGGGCGCTAGCCACGCAGCGGTCCATCCCCACCTTCATCCCGAGCGCCGTTAGCGGGCGCGGCAAGCGGCGCCCCTACACGACCACGGGTGCTCAACCTCGCGGCACGGTGGGACGATTGACGAGACGAGACTACGCGCTAGGCGCGCAGCGTCACATCGCCGGCTTCTACGCGGACGAGGGCGCCGTCCGTGGTACGGACGAGGAGGGCGCCGTCCTCGTCGACGTCCTCGGCCATGCCGTCGGTCTCGCCGCCCGGCCACGACGCGTGCACTTGCTGGCCTAGCGTCATCAGACGCTGCTTCCAGCGCTCCAGCGGCGATTCACCCATCTTCGCCGCGGCGTAGAGCTCTTCGAAGCGCAGCAGATACGCCGCCAGCAGCGACTCGCGGTCGACGTCGTGCCCCAGCTCCGTGCGCAGGCTCGTCGCGATGTCGCGGATCTCCTCGTGCTCCCGCGCGTCGAAGTTCACGTTGATGCCCGCGCCCACCAGCACCAGCGGCCGCCGCTCGTCGGTCAGGTCCGTCTCGATAAGGATCCCCGCCAGCTTCCGCACGGTCTGTCCCCTGTCCTCTGTCCCCTGTCCCCTGACCACCACGTCGTTCGGCCACTTGATGTCCGCCCGCAACCCGCACACGTCCTCGACCGCGTGCAGGACGGCCAGCGGCGCGATCATCGCGATGTCGCGCAGGACGCTGTGCGGCGGCCGCAGCACCAGCGTCGTCGCCAGGTTGACGGTCGGCGGCGTGATCCACGTGCGTCCCAGCCGCCCGCGCCCCGCCGTCTGCTCGTCGGCCGCGGCGACGGTGCCCTCGGCCGCGCCGTGCTGCGCCGCGTCCCGCGCCACGTCCATCGTCGATCCCACGCTGGGCTCGAAGATGAAGTTGCGGCCAAACGCCCTCGTCTTCAGGAGGCCGTGGAACCGGCTGACATCGAACGCGCTCATGCGTCGGCCTCGAGCCACTTCGGATTCGCCGCCTCGAGCTTCGCGTGTACGGTATCCCGGACGTGCGCGAGCACGAGCGTCCGCCACTCGCCGTCGTCGGCGTCGCCGCCATGGATACGGTCCGATAGCTCGGCACTGCGGTCCGCGATGGCCACCCTCATCGTCGCAAGCGATCCGGGCCGCTGCGCCGCGCCCAACAGCACGTCGAGCCCTGCCCACTCCTGCTCGAGTTGCAACTCCTCGTGCTGCAGCTCGCGCCGCACTGTGCGGATGACGTTCGCGGCCACACGCGCGTTGTACTGCCGTGACCCTGTCAGCCCGGGCACGAGCTGCTCGTCGAACAGCACCTCCACGGCGCGAAGGAGTTCGTCGACGGTCGGTCTGTCATGCATGGTTGCCAGCTTTCAGCCATCAGCTATCGGCCCTCAGTTCTCGCACCGCGTTCTCTACGCTCAGCAGGCGACATCGCGTCATCCAGCACAGTTGGAGGACAGGTCTGTCTCCTCCGGCGACTCTCCGAGAAGACCCTGTCCGTGCGGGACGGGTTCAGCGCGGCACCGTCTCTCACTTCCCACCTCTCACCTCTCACTTCTCGATGAGGTTCAGCAGCTCCCACTCGGTCTCGGAGGTGCGGCGTCCGATGCTGGCCAGCTCGACGCTGTTGCTGTGGCCGTCGAGGTACGTCCGCGCCTGGCTGATGCAGATGATGCCCCAGCGCAGGTTGCCGAAGACCTCCCAGAACCGCACGCGCTCCGGATCGACGTGCTCGCCGCCCGCCGCCTCGTACGCTGCGAAGAACTCCTCGCGATCGCCGATGCCACCCACGGGCTTGGTGCCGCCGAAACGCCACGAGCGCACGCAGATGAACCCCATGTCCTCCGCCGGGTCGCCGATGTGCGCCAGCTCCCAGTCCAGCATCACCCGCAGCCCCTCCGGCCCGAACAGCACGTTGCCGATACGGAAGTCGCCGTGTGTCAGGCAACGCGGCCCGGTCGCCTCCGCCACCACCGGATGGCCGTGCAGCCAGCGAAACGCCAGCTCGAACGCCGGATGCGGCTCCGGGGCGATCGCGCGGAAGATCTGCTCGTAGCGCTGCAGCTCGAACTTCGCCGGGTTCTCGCCATCCGGCGGCGCCGGCAGGCCGTCGAGTCCGTGCTTCGCCGGGTCGATGCGATGGATCTGCGCCAGCAGCGCCCCGAGCTGCGCCGGCAGCGCCCGCCGCGCCTCGGCGTACATGTCTTCACGGAGCAGCCGTCGCGGCAGCGTCTCGCCGTCGACGCGCCGCACGAAGAACGACTCGCCCGTGCCGATGGTCTCGTCGCCGACCCAGAGCGGCTCCGGCGCAGGCACGCCGTCATCGAACGCCGCCTTCATCAGCCGGAACTCCATCGGCCGCGACAGCGACTTCGCCGCGCCGCGCACGTCGCGCTGCAGGATGAGCGGCAGCGTCTCCTTCGAGCCGCCGCGCGCCACCACGGCGTCCAGCGACCACGTCTCTCGCGACGCGCCGCCCGTCAGCCGCCGCAACTCGGACACCGCCGCGATCCCGCTGGTCCGGGCCGCGATGAACGTCTCGATATTGCGCGCCAGCTCGTCGTTCTCAGTGCTCAAGCGTCGCCCTCAGCAGGCGCGATCCTGTCCACTGTCCCCTACTCGACCTGGGCCAGATACTCCGACAGCCCGTAGCCCACGGCCTCGCCGCAGCGATACTCCGTCATGCCTTCGCCGACGTGCGTCACCATCCCGCCCCGGCGGTTCCGCAGCGGTATGAACCCCATCACCTTCCCCGACACGTCCAGTTGCTCGCCCGTGTTGAGCTTCAGGTGCGCCACCAGGTCTTTGTGGAAGAGGCCGTTGTCCTCGAAGTCCGTGTCAATGTCGACGCCGACGATCTGGTCCATCTTGTCACCCCGGTACACGACGCCGGCCTGCGTGCGGTGCTCCGGATCGCGCCACACCGTCGAGACCATCATCCCGAAGTCGGGCCCGAAGTTGATCGTCAACCAGCGATACCGGTGGATCGCCTGCCAGTAGCGCGGACCCCACGAGTGGTCGCGCAGGCCCAGGCCCTCGATCTGCGTCACCGCACCGTCGATCTCGACCGTGCCGGTGACCTTCATGTGCTGCTCGTAGTGCGCCTTCGCGAACTCCTTCTCCGGATCGACGACCTTGTGGCTCGCGCCGGTGCTGCCGTACGCCGGCCCGGCCGCCTCGTGGATGAGGTCGATCTTCACGGGCTTGTGCGGGTTGTTCTTGAACGCCGAGCTGGGGTCCGCCATCTGGGACGGCTCCGTCAGGTAGACCGCGCGCCCTTCGTACGTGGTACGCAGCTTCTCCAGGCCATCGATGACCTCGAACTTCATCCCGCCCGCGTCCATCGCGTCGTTGCTGGTGATCTCCGGGCGCTTGAACTGGAACAGCACGCTGCCGTCCGGCTGGTACACCACCAGCGTCATCTCGGCGTAGCCCTCGTTCGCGCGATTACCCAGGCGCAGAAAACCGCCGGTGTTCTTCGCGCGGTCGAAGAAGTTGAAGTACATGCTCTCGTTGAAGTTCGACTCGGGCCCCAACGGGTGGGTGTAGTCGTCCTTCGAGGTGATATCGCCGTAAATCGTGACCATGGCTGCCTCCCGTCCGCGGCTGTGCCGCCGGATGCGAGTGTAGTCCACGCGGCGCGCAGGTGGAATAAGCGAGGCGAAATCGAGGCTAGGGTTTGCGTCCCGTGGCGATCAGGGAGAAGCCGAGGTTCGCGGCGGGTCCCCGCAGCAGTCGGGCTTCGCCGCTTACCGCGGGGCTTGCCAGGAAACGGCACGACCTCAGTACCCGATTCAGGGCCGGCAGTTCCCAGAGCCCGTTCAGCCCACTCACCCGAACGTCGGAGAATCCCGCGAAGAGCCGATACAGGTCTGACGCCGAGAAGAAGTGCACATCCAGGGGCGGCGGGCAGCTCATCCCACAGTTGCGGATGGAGTACGGCCTGTACGGCTTGATGAAACCCGGGTTCATCCGGAACACCGTGTCGAATAGGTTCCGCATCGAGTATCGAGAATAAAACATGAGCAGGAACTGGCCGCCAGGCCGCAACCAGTCGTACACTCGCTCGATCATTCGCTCTGGCCGTTCGGCATGCGAAAGCGAGCCGTAAAACGAGACGAGGGCATCAAGACTCCCCTGACGAAACGTGAGCCTCTCAAAGTCCGCCAGCAGCAGCGATGCGTTGCCGGACCTTGCGTCGGCGTTTGCCAGCATCCTGCGTGAGATGTCGACGCCGACGTATCGCATTCCGGGCAGGATTCTGCTGCCGAAACCCGTTCCGCAGCCCAGATCCAGGACGCGGCTGCCCGGTCGAAGTTGAAGGGTTCTCGCCACCAACGCCCTCACCGCAGCGTCTTCGGCGTGGCTTACCGGATCGGCATAGAGGCTGTCATACGCGTCCAGCGCGTCGTAGTACGTGGCCACGGCATCAGACGATTCCGAAGCACCTTCGGGAAGCGGCGCCCGCTCGGTGACGATAGGGATCGGCGTCGCAATCGCCATTCCTGTTCCTTACTCGACCCTACCTGCGACGACAGGCAGGCCCTTGCCGGCCGCCTCTTCCGGATGCCGAGTCGTAACAGCCTCCTCCGGCTCCAACCCGTGTTCGCTGTCTTGATCGTCGCCCCGGCCGTACAACGTCGCGCGCAGGTATATGGCGCCAAGAATGTTGACCAACGGAGCGCGGAGCCATCTCGGAAGAAACGAGAGTGGGTTGTGCCGCACCATAATGATCCCTACGGGCGGCTCGTCACGGAGATAGTACGCCGGCTCGATTCGCACTCGGCGGAATGACAGAGCTCTGTAGTACTCCAGCTCTTTGTCTGCGAGTTCGTGCGCCTTGCGCCCAATACCCCAGTTCTTCCCCAGAACCCTCCTAACGTCTTCGACCGTCAGCTGCGCATACGCGTCGTATGAGGGCGGTGCAACACCCGCCCGTATGAACTGCTCCAAGATGGCTGGATAGTCCGGCATACGACTTCCGAAGTAGAAGTCGCGGAAGTCCGACACCAGCAGCTTGTACAGCTGGAACGTCGCCGCGGTGCCCGCACCCGTCGCCGCGTATCGTTGCGGCACGCTGAACGTGATGCCCCAGAGGTCGGGAGCGTGGAGGGTGTGGCCAAACTGATTCGCGATCGAGTCGAAGTTGATCGCTGGTCGCCGGAGCACCTCCTGTGCATCGAAGGGCGTTGCCATGATCACACTCAACACCCGTCCGGAGCGGCCTCGAGCAACCATCACGCCGCGGGGGTAGTTCTGGATACGCGTCCGGTATACGTCGACAGCGCGTGCGTGCCCCTCACCCCAGGCGAGCTCTTCAATCCTCTGGATCTGCTCGGCCTCGTCCATCCGCGCCAGCCCTGCCGTCACCCGGCTGGCCATTCGAAACAGCTTCTTGCGCCGTACCCCTTCGATCTGGCGAAGCGCGATGGTCTCGTGATCGACCGCGAACGCCTCTATGGCCGCCCAGAGCCCGAGAGTGATGGCTAGATCCACCGAAACAAGCGCGAGCCCCAGCGCAGAAAGGCCCGAATGGCCGATGGCCAATACGTACACGAGTGGCAACGCCGCGAAAAACCGATTCAGCCTTGCGAGCCACAGGGCCAAGCGTGACGTGAGGCGCAAGTCCAAGATGCTGAGGTTCCACGCGGACCGCACGCCGAGAACGACACCACGGAGCCACCCCAACGGATTTCGCGTGCGGAATGAGCGCAGGGCGTCACCGGCATACGCGGGCCAAACGGAGCGCTCAATGGCGAAGAGCCAGACAATCGTGACCGTCAGGATGATCTCCGACGCGACCAGCAGCGTGGAGTAGACGAGGATGTTCACCCCGTACGGCTCCAGCGTTCTCACCTGCAGGGAGCGCTCCACGAGGTAGCCAAGGACCGCGAAATAGAGAACAAGCCCAAGCAGCAGCGCCTTGTCGGCGAGACCTCGCAGCTCGACCCCTGCCTTATGTCCAGAGACCCGCCCTGGCTTGGTCTGCGGGAGCGTCGGATGCACGAATCCCTCCACGCGAATCTGCTTGGCTTTGAATACCGACTTGTCGGTATGTTACCACGAGATCCTATGGGCGAGCCTGGCTAATGTCAACCGGCATTCAAGCGGAATTCGTCGAAATTGACGCGAAAGGGACCGAATGGAACGGCGGACGCCCGGTTACGCCGCTTCGCTCTCCTGGGGCCTCTCCGCATACGGCAGGTTCCCGCGCTCGTACAGCCGAAGCACGGCGTCCACGACCCGCGGGCTGAACTGCCGGCCCGAAAACCGGACCAGCTCCTCGATCGCCTCGTTCGCAGGCCTTCCCGCGCGGTATGGGCGGTCGTTCGTCATGGCGTCGAAGGCGTCGGCGACCGACGTGATGAGCGTGGCTTCGGGGATCTCCTCGCCCTTCAGCCCCGCCGGGTAGCCGTTGCCGTCCCACGACTCGTGGTGCGTGCGCGCGATGTTCTCCGCGAGCTCGAAGCCGTACTTCCCGGCCAGGAACTGCGCGCCCCAGACCGTGTGCTGCCGCATGATGATCCACTCTTCGTCGGTCAGCTTGGCTGGTTTCCGCAGGATGGCATCGGGCACGTAGAACTTGCCGACGTCGTGCAGCACCGACGCGAGGGCCACCTCGTGCGCTCTCGCCTCCGTGTAGCCCATCTCACGCGCGATCGCCTCACTCACCTTGCGGACCCGCTGAATGTGCCGCCCGGTCGTGTCGTCGTGTGCCTCCGCCGCGTTGGCCAGCAGCATCACCGTGTCGGCGTGGGCCTTCGACAGGTGCTTGTGCGCGAGCTGCAGCTCCTCCACCAGCGTCGTCATCCACACGATCGCGGTGACCTCGCTCGACACCGCCATCAAAAACTGCGCGTCCCAGGCCGTGAACGCGCTCTCGCGCCGGCTGGCAACGGACAGCATGCCGACCAGCCGGTGCTGCCAGATCATCGGGATCACGAGCGCCGACTTCAGACCGGCCGCGCTAATGAGCGTCCGCTCCTCCGGCAACAGCGCCTCCGCCGTGAGGATGTCGTCGAGGAAGACGGGCTTCCGCGTCTCTTCCAGCAGCCTGCCCAGCGGGTGGTCTGTCGTCTGGTTTTGGGCCTCCGTCCACGCGTCGATGAGCTCTTCTGGTGCCCGGACGTAGGTGCCTTCCCAGTCCTGCGGCTCGCTTCGCTGGCCTGAGATTTCGAAGTTCACCGCATCGTAGCCGGCCCCAACTGAGAGGCGGCTTGCGACCTGGTCAAGCTTCTCCTCCCGCGTGCCTGCGGCGGTCAGCAGCGGAACCAGGTCACCGACGAGCTTCGCAGCACGATCCCCGCTGAGGACCTCGCCGCCGGCGGATGACAACATGTCCGAGTGCCGGCGCGTCGCGTACATCGCGTTGTCCGCCAGCTTGACGAGTTCTTCGGGCTCGCGCGCCTCTTCGGGGTAAACGGCCAGGCCGATGCTCGCGCTGATAGGAATGCGCACGCCCGTGACCGGGTCGGTCAGGTCCGCGCTCGCCACGATCTCGGTCACGCGATCGCGGTAGGCTTCGGCCTCTTCCCGCCCCAGGCCCGGCAAGATGGCGATGAACTCATCGCCACCGTATCGGCCGACCATCGCGCCGTCTCGAGACAAGGCGTCGGCCACAATCCTCAGCACGGCATCGCCGATCGGGTGGCCGTACGTGTCGTTGATCGACTTCATGCCGTCGACGTCACACATCGCCACCGCGCAGTGCTGGTGCTGGTCGCCCAGGATCTCGCGGAGCCTCCCGTTGGAGGCCCCGTGGTTGAGCATCCCGGTGAGCGAGTCCCTGCGCGACTGCTCGCGCAGCGCGTCCTCGGCCTGCTTGCGGCGGGTCACGTCGCGGCCGATTCCCTCGACCCCAACCGGCTTGCCATCGCGTACGATGATGCGCGCGCTCACCTCGATCCAGATCGGGCTTCCGTCTTTGCCGCGCGTCAGCAGCTCGTAGGGCTCGGAGCGGTCTTCGCCGCGCAGCCGCGCGGCCGTGCTCTGCCGGGCCAGGTCGAGGTACTCCGGATCGACGATGTCCGCGACGTTCAGATGCAAGATCTCGTCGTGCGAGTACCCGTACACGCGGCTCGCCGCAGCGTTCACCTCGGTGAAGTTGCCTTGCAGGTCGTGGACATAGACGACGTCGTTCGCGTGCTCCACCAGCTCGCGATAGTAGCGCTCGCGCGTGAGCACGTCGTCAAACGTGCCTGCTCCGCCGGATTCGTGGCCGGAGCCATTGCTGCCTCGCGCCGTGGTTCGCGCGCGTGGCCGCTTATGAGAAGCCATACAAACGACCGCCAACCGAAGTAGCCGCGGGGGCCCTGACCCAGCCGCTCTGAACTAGTATCGGTCCTAAGGCAGGCGTCCTGAACCGGCCACGGCGCCGCCATACGCCGGGAGGCAGCGCCGTCGAAGGTGCCTCGCCAACGCCCGGATCGAGCCGCATGCGCTGTTCGCTATCGAGATACTCGGCACAATGAATCGCATGCTTTAGGGCTGCGGCCGGTTTCTGCCTAACCTCCGGCCTGCTTGGTCCACCGTGCCATGTCAAAGTAGTCCCGCCAGGCCGCGATCTTGCCGTCCCGGACCTCGAACGCGCCCATCACCTCCAGCACGATCTGCTTGGAGCCCTGGGTGAAAGTGTCCACCCGTTCGGTGAGCACGGAATCCCCGTCCGCGGCGATGCGCTTGATATCGAACCTGATGCCGTCCGCGCCCTGCGGCAGGATGAAGTCCAGCAGCCCCTTGATCTGGTCCTTCCCCTTTGCGGGCTCCATGGGCATGTTGTGATACACGGCATCGTCCGTGAACGCCGCGAGAATCGCCTCCTTGTCCCGGCGGTCCCATGCCGCGCAGAAGTCCCGCACGACACTGATTGCGTCAGCCATATCAACCTCCGAACGTCCGGCTCGTGAGACGGCTCAGAAACTGCCGCCACGGTC
>DATECV010000010.1:0-8477 GCA_035286725.1 Dehalococcoidia bacterium
CCGGCGCGCGGGCGCGCACTCCACCGTGGAGGCGCTCGCATGACGCCGTTGCGCCGGTACTTCACGTCGATCGACGGCAAGTGGCTGCTCGCCGTCTTCGCGGTCGCCCTCGTCGTGAGGCTCCTCGCCCTCGCCTACGTACACCCCGACCCGCGCGATGGCCGCTTCGACGACAGCGTGTGGTACGACACGACGGCCCGCCACCTGGCGGCCGGCGACGGCTACGTCTTCGATCCTAGCGTATGGGTGGCGGCGGACGGGAGTCGCATCTATCCCGAAGAGAACGAGCTCAGTCCAACCGCGCTCTGGCCTCCCGGCTATCCGGTGACCCTCGCCGTCGTGTACGCGCTGACCGGCGACTCGGTCACTGCGGGTCAACTCCTGAACGTGCTGCTCGGCGCGGCGACGGCTGGGCTGGTGTTCCTGATCGCGCGGCGGCTGTTCGACCTGACGGCAGCGGTCTTCGCGGGGCTGTCGATCGCTCTGCTGCCATCGCACGTGCTGTTCACGACGGTGCTGCTGTCGGAGACGTTCTTCGGCTTCTTGCTCGCCGCCGGGCTGGCCATCGCCGTGTTCTTCGTCCTGGATCCGAAGGCACGCGCGCGCCTGCCGAAGGCCGGCTTTCTTGCCGTTGTCCTCGGCCTGGGCATCCTGACCGCCTTCGCCGGCTACGTCCGCGGCGAGTTCCTTGCCTACGGCGGCGTGATCGCGCTGCTCGTCCTGTGGCAATACCGGCGTGCCTCGGCCCTGCCACTCGCGATGCTGGCCGCGGGAGCGGCGCTCGTGGTGGTCCCGTGGACCATCCGCAACGCCATCACCATGGACGAGCTCATCGTCGGGACGACGGGCGCCGGCCGCGTGATGTACCAGGGACACAATCCGGACACGGACGGCGGGCCGAGCCTGATCGCGACGGGACAGCTGGAAGCACAATTCTCGGACCTGCCGCGGATGGAGCTGGAGCTGGAGTCGAACCGGGAGGGGTCGCGGCGGGCGCGGGAGTGGGCGCTGGATCATCCCGTCGATGAGCTGCGCCTGGTCCCCAAGCGGCTCTACCGCCTGTTCCGCAGCGACGAGTCGGGGGTGACGTGGGTGCAGTCGAACAAGCCCTGGCTGGGAGCGGAGGGGGCGGACAAGCTGATCCGGCTGTCGAGCTTCACCTTCTTCGGGCTGATCGCGGTCGCGCTGGCGTCGGCGCGGCTCTGGTGGCGGCCGCGCGATCCCCGATTCTGGGTGGTATTCGGCGTCGTCCCGTTCTATATGCTGATCTTCGGCGTGCTGTTCATCGGCGATCCCCGCTACCACTACGCGATGTACGTCCCGATCATCCTCTTCGCATCGACAGGCTTCGCCGCGCTGTGGCGGCTGACGGCGGCGCAGTGGCGATCCGTCGCGGGAGAACGGTCGCTCATGTCGATTCTGCGCACCTACGGCACCCCCTCGCCGTGAACCCGCTCGCAAGCCATTGGCTCCGTCTGTCGGTGTGGCTGTTCGTCGCCTCACCGCTGCTCGCCTTCGCCATCGCGCTGACGACGGATGCGCGGTTCAAGGTCGCCCTTTTCCTCACGCTCTATATGTGGGTGCTGGTTTGCGTCATACTTGCGCTGATCGCGTTCACCGGACTCGTCGTCCGGCTTGTGAATCGGGGGTGGCGTGCGCTTCGCAGGTAAGACCGTCGTCGTGACGGGAGCGGGCGGGTTCATCGGCAGCCACCTCGTCGAGCAACTGGCCCGCGATGGCGCGAACGTGCGCGCCATGCTCCGCTACACCTCGCGCGGCCAGCGCGGCTGCCTCGATCTCGTTCCCGCCGATGTCCTCGATCACGTGGCGATCACCCTCGGCGACGTGCGCGATTTCGATGCGGTCCGCGAGGTCATGCGTGGCGCCGACGCGGTCTTCCATCTGGCCGCCCTCATCGGCATCCCGTACTCCTACGAACACCCCCAGGAGGTCATCGACACGAACATCGGCGGCACCTCAAACGTGCTGCTGGCGGCGAAGGAGCTGGGCACGCTGGAGCGTGTGGTGCTGACGTCGACGAGCGAGGTGTATGGCTCGGCGGTGCGGGTGCCGATGGACGAGGATCACCCGTTGCAGGCGCAATCGCCGTACTCCGCGACGAAGATCGCGGGGGATGCGCTGGGCCTGAGCTTCCACCGGTCCTTCGGGCTGCCCGTGACGATCGTGCGGCCGTTCAACGCCTACGGGCCGCGGCAGTCGGCGCGCGCCGTGATCCCGACGATTGTCTCCCAGGCCGTCAGCGGCGCCGCGCTGAAGCTCGGCACGCTGGACACGCTGCGCGACTTCACGTTCGTCGAGGACACGGCGCGCGCGTTCGTGCAGATTGGCGGGGCCGACGCGGCGGTGGGGGAGGTGGTGAACGCGGGGTCCGGACGCGAAGTGACGATCCGCGAGGTGGTGCGGAAGGTGGGCGAGATCACAGGCCGCGACCTTGGCGTGGAGACTGACGAGCAGCGGCTGCGGCCGAGCAAGAGCGAGGTCTCGCGGCTGCTGTCCGACAGCTCGAAGGCGGAGCGGCTGGCGGGGTGGCGCGCGGACACGCCGCTGGACGAGGGGCTGCGGTGGACGGTCGAGTGGGTGCGGGAGCACATCGAGCTGTACCGGCCGAAGGAGTACGCCGTATGAATACGGTGGGCGGTGTGAGTACCGGCCGTATGACGGTGGGCCGTATGAAAACGGTGGCCGTATGAAAACGGTAATCCTGGCAGGAGGTCGGGGCGTGCGGCTGCGGCCGCTGACGTACACCATCCCCAAGCCGCTGCTGCCGATCGGCGAGAAGCCGATCCTCGAGGAGATCATCGACCGGCTGAAGGCGGCGGGGTTCGACGACCTGGTGATCGCCGTCGGCTACCGCGCTGAGCTCATCGAGACCTACTTCCGCGATGGCGCGCACCTGGGCGTCCGCATCGAGTACGTGCGGGAGACGCAGCCGCTGGGTACAGCGGGCCCGCTGGCGCTGGTGCGGGACGCGGTGAAGCTGGCGGCGGACGAGCCGCTGTTGGTGATGAACGGCGATATCCTCACCGACCTGGACATGCGGGCGTTCGTCGACGCGCACCGTCGCGCCGGAAACGAGATCACGGTGGCGACGCGGGAGCATGTGCTCCAGCACCCGTATGGCGTCATCCAGGTGCAGGACGGGCGGATCACGGGCATCGTGGAGAAGCCGTCGGTGACGGACACGGTGAGCGCCGGGATCTATGCGGTGCAACCGCCGGCGTTGGACGTTATCCCGTCGGGCGCGTTCTTCGACATCCCGGACCTGATCAACCGGCTGCTGGCCACCGGCCGGGTGGTCGGCGCGTATCCGTTCGAGGGCGAGTGGCTGGCGATCGACCGCATCGAGCAGCTTGAGGACGCGGCGCGGATGCTGGCGGAGCGCCACGCCTAGCGCCGGCGCATGTGGTAGGGACGCGCGTGTATCGCTTCATTCCGTTCACAGTCGCAGCCGTCATCATCGCCGGGGCCATCGGGTATGCCATTGGCCGCAGCATCGATGATCGCCCGGCGCCGGTGACGCCGGTAGCCGCCCTGAGCGCCACGGATACGCCGACGCTCGTGTCCACCGCGGAGCCAACCGGCGTGCCCTCACTTCCGCGCTGATCGCTGCGGTATAGTCCAGCCACATGAGGCTCTCCATCGTCATCCCCGTCCGCAACGAGCGCGACACCGTCCTCCCCCTCATCGAGCGCGTGCGGGCGGTGGACTGCGGCATGCCGAAGGAGATCATCGTCGTCGATGGCGCCTCCACCGACGGCACCCGCGAGGCCCTGCTGGCGCTGCCGCCCTCCGATGACCTGGTGCTCGTGCTCGAGGATGCCGCCCGTGGCAAGGGGCGCGCCGTCCGCACGGGGTTCGAGCGCGCCACCGGCGACATCGTCATGGTCCAGGACGCCGATCTCGAGCTGGACCCCGGGGAGATCCCGTCTCTGCTCGCGCCGATCCTCGAGGGGAGGACCGATGTCGTCTTCGGCTCCCGCTTCAGGGGGCGCGGCAAGGGCGCGACGCCGTGGGTCGGCTACATCGGCAACTTCGGGCTGACGTGGGCGGCGAACGCGCTCTTCCTCACCCTGCTCACGGACATCCTGACCTGCTACAAGGTCCTCCGCACCGACGTTGCCCGCACGCTTGACCTGCGCTGCAACGGATTCGATCTCGACGCCGAGATCACCTGCCGGCTCCTGCGCGACGGCCATCGGATCGTCGAAGTGCCGGTGACCTATAGCCCTCGTTCTGTCGACGAAGGCAAGAAGCTCAGCCCTTCCGTCGGGTGGAGTGTCCTGCGCGCCATCGTCCGCACGCGCTTCTCCCGCCGTTCACCGCTCACCGCCGTATCGTCGTTGACAAAGCAGCCCGGCGCCGAAGTTATCGCCTCCACCTCCTCGCGGCGCGAAGAGTGACACCGCCGAGGCGATTGCTGACAACAACTAGCGCCTGATCTAGACTGATGCAGGCGAGGTGTTGTCGTTGTCGCTCGATACGTTGATCTCCGCGCTGCAAGATCCCGAACACGCGCCGGTGGCGACCTCGCTCGCCCAGCTCAGCGCCCTCGCTGATGACGACCTCGCGCGGTTCACCGGGGTCTTTCGTTCGCTCAGTATCCAGCGCCGGCGTGAGGTCATAGACATCCTGGCAGACCTTACTGAGGACAACGTCGAGTTCGCCTTCGACCGCGTGTTCTTCCTCGGCTTCGAGGACCCGGATGTCCAGGTGCGCTCGCAGTCCATCAAGGCCCTCTGGGAGTACAAGGGCGACGATCTGGCGCGCCGCCTCATCCAGATGCTGAACGATCTCGAGGCCCTGGTCCGAGGCGAAGCCGCCCTCGCCCTCGGCCTGTACCTCACGCGCGCCGAGCTCAACGACGCTGACGATCCAATCGCCGCCGAGATCGAGGAAGCGCTGCGGTCCGTGTACTACGACGAGTCGCAGCTCGTCGAGGTTCGTGGCCGCGCGCTCGAGGCGCTCGGCATTCGCAGTCATGAATGGGTACACGACCTCATCAACGATGCCTACGGCAGCGGTGACCGGCGTTTGTCGATCAGCGCCGTCCACGCGATGGGCCGCAGCGCCGACCCGGACTGGCTGCCGGTCCTCTTCGACGAGATGGTGTCCGAGGACGCGGAGATGCGCTTCGAGGCCGCCACGGCCGCCGGCGAGATGGGCGACGAGGAGGCCGTCCCGCAACTCGCCGAGCTTGCCTCGGACGAGGATGCGGAGGTGCAGGAGGCGGCCATCGCCGCTCTGGGCCAGATTGGCGGCCCCGCCTCGAAGTCCGTGCTCCAGTCGCTCGCCACCGAGCACGACGACGAGCGCGTTCTCGACGCCGTGGCCGAAGCCCTTGCCACGGCGGACTTTCTTGACGACCCCATGGCGTTCAAGCTCTACCTCGACCGCAACGCTGCCGATGATGGCGAAGAAGGCGAGGACGAAGAGTGACCGCCCGCTACAGCGACCTGAGGACCGAACGGGCCGTCTCCGCCGGGGGCGTGGTCTTCCGCCGCGGCGACGGCGGGGTCGAAATCGTCCTCTGCGGGCGCACTGCCGAGCGTCTGTGGGCCCTTCCCAAGGGCACGCCCGAGCCCGACGAATCGCTTCAGGAAACAGCCCTTCGCGAGGTCGCGGAAGAGACCGGGCTCGGCGTCACCATCGTGCGCGACCTGGGCGCCATCGAGTATGAGTTTGCCCGACCGTCGCAGGGTGTGCGTTTCGAGAAGACCGTGCATCATTACCTGATGCAACCGGACGGCACCGGTGCGGTGGAGCAGCACGACGGCGAGTACGATCACGTCGAATGGTTTCCTGCCCAGGAGGCGCTCCGGCTCATGACCTATCGCAACGAGGCCCATGTGGTCCGGCGCGCGTTGGACGCGATCGACGAGATGGATGCCGGCCACGGCGCCGCCGCGGGAGCCGCCTCATGACGACCGTAGCAGAGGGCGAAGTCGGCCGCGGCGAGCTTGTCGTCCTGCGCAATAAGCGGCTCGGCGACGCCCACGACGATTTCCGCTGGCGCACCGATACGGAGCTCGCCTCGTTCGACGCAGCGCGCCCGTTTGCGGCCACGTTCAACGACTACCTCGCGCTGTACCGCGACGATCTGCTGTACCCCAGCCCCTATCGCCGCAGCCTCGCGATCGAGGACTACGCCGGCCGCCACATCGGCAACGTGATGTACTACAACATCGACGCCATCCGGCGCGAAGCCGAGCTGGGCATCACCATCGGCGAGCGCGACTTCTGGGGGCGCGGCTACGGCCGCGACGCCGTCACCATCGCTGTCAGGCACATCTTCCGCACCACCGGATTTCGCCGCGTCTATCTCAAAACGCTGGACTGGAACGTGCGCGCCCAACGTGCCTTCGAGCGCGCCGGGTTCCGCATGTGCGGCCGCCTTCGCCGCGCCGGCAGCGTCTTCGTCATCATGGAGTACATGGCCGCATGGCTCGATATCGTCGAAGGCCGCTGACGGCGGGGCGTCGCTTCGTGCCGGCCGGCGCCGCTCTCCCCTGTGTCCTGAACGCCCGGGCTCTGGTATAAACCCCTCGGACGCCCGCACGCCCAAAGGAGACCCGCCATGGGAGCAGAACGCTCACGATCCGCCGGCATGATCATCTGCGCCGCCAGTGCCATCGCCGGCCTCTTCTTCACCGTCGGCATCCTGCGACGCAGCTACATGGCGCTCGCGCTTCCCGTACTCGCTGGCACCCTCGGCGTGCTGTACATCGCCTTCTGGATCGGGCGGGCGCTGCTGACGACGCCGATCGAGCCGCCGTCAGACGATTGAAGCTAGTCAGCCGGTCAGCTCGTCAGTTGATCGGCTGGTCACCCGACGCACCATTGTGTAATGAAGTTCAGCGTCGTTGCAGGTCACGTACGACGTCTTCGAGAAGCGCGGTGTCGGCGGCTGGCGTGCCTGAAGCATCGCCAACCGCGACCACGGCGTCATCGCGGCGGACAACGGCCAGATGACCCCACCGGATGAGTTCCGGCTCCTTCGCGACCACGAGATCACACACCTCTTCCGGGGTCTGTGGCGTCTCTGAGACTGGGAATTCAGGCCACGGAATCGTGAACAGTTGAACTTCGCCGCGGGCGAGCGTGGACTGCGGCACGCACTCCCGATCGGTGAGCCTGAGGCCCATGTCGGATCGCAGGAATGCGTCCCAGGCCTCGGGGCTGAAGACCAGAATGTCGAAGCCGACAAGGCCTTCCGGTGTCTCGTAGATGAGGTGCGCACTCTCGCCATAGAGTGGGTCCGGCAACCGGGCGAGGACGTATTCATCGCCTGAGGCCGCCGTGTACTCCTCGCCGACCCAGTACACCGGAGCCTCGCGGCCCTGCTCGTCCAGCGTTTGTTCCCACGATGGCGGCGGGCCGTAGCCGATCGACCGCGGGTCGAAGAACGACGCCTCGAGACTGTCAGGGTCGACGAACTCGTGTATGTACGCGGTCGTGTATTGCAGTGTCCCGCCGGCGTCAGGAATGATCTCGATGGTCTCCGCGATGGGCAAGAACGTGGACGGATCGACGAAGGCGGTGATGACGGCACGGTCGTGCAGCCCATAGCCCTCCTGAACCATAACGAGCGCCGGATCATCATCGTATTCGCGGCCGTCTTCGAGCCGGGGCGGGGCGAGGGGGAAATACAGGCCGTAGTACGTGCCGCACTCCAAGAGCAGCGCGATCAGGGCGTCATCGCTCTCTGGGCAGCGGTCCCGGTACTCTTGACGAAGCGCCTCATCCTCGTCGTCCGGGATGTACGCGTAGCGATCCTCGTAGATCGCTGTCGCGGACGCCGCGCGGTCGTATGCATCTACAGACGGATCCAGCGTGTACTGCGTGCGGGCGCGCCCGTTCACTCCATCGATCCAGTACTCAGTCACGTGGTCGGGCCGCTCGCCGCCTGCGTCGGCGACCATGGTCGTGGCGCGCGAATACAGGACGGCATCCGGCCGGGACAGGGCATTCGCAATCCGGGCGTAGAGTTCGGCGACGGTGTGCGGTGGCTCGGCCGGCGCGCGCGCCTCCTCGTCACCGCATGCGACAAATACGGCGGAGGCCAGCGCTAGGGTGAACAGGCACAACCGGAACATCGAATTCATGATGCCATCGTGGCACCTCGCGGACGACCGCGGGAACGGACGAATGCACCATTTAGCTAGCGGCGGATGGATGCCCGCCGCGTGAGCACATCGTCATAGAGAGCGGCGGTGTGTTCGGCGCAGACACGCCAGGAGAACTGCTCGCCGATGCGCTTGGTGCCCGCGGCGCCCATCGCACGGCGGCGGACGGGGTCGCGCAGAAGCGACTCGATCGCGTCGGCGAGAGGTTGGGCCTGACCGGGCGGCACGAGGATCCCCGTTTCGCCGTCGGCGATGACCTCGGGGAACGCGCCCGCAGTCGTCGCGATGACGGGCACGCCGCACGCGTTCGCCTCGGCCGCGGGCAGGCCGAAG
>DATECV010000011.1:0-4122 GCA_035286725.1 Dehalococcoidia bacterium
CAGCGCCCGCGCCTCGTTGAAGGTGGCCAGCGCTTCCTCGTTGTAGCCCTTGAACCGCTGCGTTTCCCCGCGCACGAAGAGCGCCTCGACGATGCCGGGCGTGTCCTCGACGGCACGCAGCATGCGGAGCGCCTCTTCGACGAGACGGAGGGCCTCGTCGAACTCCTCCAGTTTCATCGAAGCGCGTGCCCGCCAGACGAGCAGGGTCGGTCGCACGCCGGCCGCCTCGCGCGGGAGGCGGTCGATCCACTCGGCCAGCGCGCGCGCCTGGCCCTGCTGGATCAGGCGCGGGGCGATCTCGTCCAGCACCTCCGCGGCCTGGATCCACTCCTCCAGCTCGAAAAGCAGCTCGACGGCCTCGTTCAGCATGCCGAAGCGCGATAACGTGTCGGCCGACTCGCGACCGGCGGCAGCGAACCCGGCCGGGTCGTCAGCGCGGAACTGCTGCATCAACAGCGAGCGCAGCAGCGGGTGACAGCGGTACATCGGCGGCTCGTCGGCGTGCTGGGTCACGAAGAGGACGCGCGCCGACACCTCGCGCAGCAGCCGTTCGCTGTCGCGGCCACCGGTCACGTCGTTGCAGAGCGCCGGCGTCCACACAGGGAGAAGGGATATGCGGCGCAGGAAGGCGCGTAGATCGTCGGGCACGGTGATCAGCGCCTCGCCGCGCACGTAGTCGGCCAGCGACATGCCGACGTTGGGGCCTGCGATGCTCCCCGCGCCCCCCGCGGCGCTTTCGCCTTCTACTTCCGCCCGTCGGGGCACGGGATCGGCCCCGGCGCCGAGAATCAGGGCAGCAGCCCAGCCCTCCGTGCGCTCGAACAGTGTCTCCGCCTCGTCCTCCGAAACGGCACGACCGAGCGAGCCCAGGAGCTCTCGCACCTCTCGCGCGGTAAAGGCGAGGTCGGCCGCGCCCAGCGTCGTGACCTCGCGGCGGGCGATCAGGCGGGCCAGGGAAGGGACCGGCGGCCGCGTTCGCGACGTCATCACGACGTGCAGGTTCTCCGGCGCGCGCTCCAGGATGTACCCGAGCGTCTCCATGATCGCGGCGTCCGATTCGACCAGATGCACATCGTCCAGGAGCAGCACGGTGTAGTCGTCTTGGTCGGCGATGGTGTTCACGACTACGGCGGAGATTGTGCGCGGCTGCCAGAAGCGCTCATCGCCGAGCTCGACATCAGCCTGGAAGCGCAAGCGCAGCGCCGCCGCAAGGGAGCGGGCGAACGCGGGCAGATCGGCGTCCCACGTGTCGAGCGCCACCCAGACCGGCGCGAAGTCCGTGGTTTCCAACCAGTCGACGCAGAGGGTGGTCTTGCCGTACCCGGCGGGAGCGGCGATGAGCGTGCCTTTTACGCCCACGGCCATATCGAGCAGGGCGTTGAGCCGGGGGCGGCGCACGACGTCGGGCCGGCGCCGGGGCACGGCAAACTTCGACGTCGCAACGCCCTCGATGTTGCGCGGTCTCCGATCACCCCCCATTACGTGGGGGATTATAGGCCAGCAGGCCATGCCTCTTGCTCACTGGTCAGTATGTGATGGAGCGTCAAGCGCTCACGTGACCGCCCGTAACCCACGTCGCCCCGGTAACGGCCAGCAGGTCTTCCACGGCCAACTCGATGTCGACGCCACGCGCGCCGGCGCTGACGTGGATCCGATCCAGCGCGCGTGCCGACTCGTCGAGGTAGATCTCGAACCGAGCTGGCTGCTTCAGCCCGAGGGCGGAAATGCCGCCAACCTGCATGCCGGTCAGTTCTTCGGCCTCGCGCTGTTTGGCCATGCGGAGCTTCTTTTCGCCGACGCCAGCGGCCAACGCCTTCAGGTCGACCTCCGCCTCCACCGGCACCATCACAAGCAGCGGCTTCCCGCGCGGATTAGCCTCGCGCAGTACCACGAGCGTCTTGTACACCGTCGCCGGGGCAGCACCGAGCAGCGCCGCCGCCTCGGCGCCCGTGTGGAACGCGCCGCTGTCGTCGTACACCTTGGCCCTGTACGGTATCTTCCGCGCATCCAGCACCCGCATCGCGTGCGTCTTTTCCATGAGGGACATCGTATGAGATGGCCGACCCCGCGGAAATACGCAGCGCGGGCTTCTCAGCCCGCGCGGTGCATCAGTGCAAGTGAAGAGGCCTCTACGCGGGGACGTCCGCCGCTTCGTCGCCTTCGTCAGCGATGGCCTCGCCATCCAGGTCGATGTTCTGACCCGCGCGGGTCAACAGCAGCGGGCGCTTGCGGTTGCGGATGGTGTCTCCGCTGACGACGCACTTCTTGATGTCCGGGCGCGAGGGCACCTCGTACATCACCTCCATCAGCGTGTCCTCGAGGACGGTGCGCAAACCGCGGGCGCCGGTCTTGTGCCGGATCGCCTCTTCTGCGCAGGCGACGAGCCCATCCTCGGTGAACTGGAGCTCGACGCCATCCAATGAGAAGAAGCGCTGGAACTGGCGCACGAGCGCGTTCTTGGGCTCCGTGAGAATGCGGACGAGGGAGTCCACGTCGAGCGACTCGAGCGCAACGACCATCGGCAGACGGCCGACGAACTCCGGGATGAGACCGTATTGCAGCAGGTCGTCGTGCGTCACGTGGCGCATGAGCTCGTCGGCCTTCTTCTGCGCGTCGAGCTGGTTGTACTCGGCGCCGAAGCCGAGGGAGCGCTTGCCGCGGCCCAACCGCCTCTCGACGACTTTTTCCAGCCCCTCGAACGCGCCACCGCAGACGAAGAGGATGTTCGAGGTGTTGATCTGGATGAAGTCCTGGTGAGGGTGCTTGCGGCCGCCCTGCGGCGGCACGTTGGCCGTGGTGCCTTCGATGATCTTCAAGAGGGCCTGTTGCACGCCCTCGCCCGAAACGTCACGCGTGATCGAGGGGTTGTCCGACTTGCGGGCGATCTTGTCGATCTCGTCGATGTACACGATGCCGCGCTCGGCGCGCTGGATATCGAAGTCCGCGGCCTGGATGAGGTGCAGGAGGATGTTCTCCACGTCCTCCCCGACGTAGCCGGCCTCGGTCAGGGCGGTGGCGTCGGCGATGGTGAACGGCACATCGAGGATCTTGGCGAGCGTTCGGGCCAGCAGCGTCTTGCCGGAGCCGGTAGGGCCCAGCAGCAGGATGTTGCTCTTTTCGAGGTCGACGTCCTGTGACTGCGGGCTGCCCGCCGCGCCGATGCGTTTGTAGTGGTTGTAGACGGCGACCGAGAGGACCTTCTTCGCCTGCTCCTGGCCGACGACGTATTCGCTCAGGCTGTCGAACATCTGCCGCGGCGGTGGGGTCCGCTGGCCCGTCCCGGGCTTGGCCTTGGCCGGTCCCGCGGCTTCCTCGTCGATGATTTCGCGGCACAGCTCGACACACTCGTCACAGATGTAGACGGCGCCGGGGCCGGCGATGAGGCGCTTGACCTGATCCTGGTTCTTGCCGCAGAAGGAGCAGTGGTACTGAACGCGCGTCGTCCGGCTGTTGGCCATGCCTCTTGTTCTCCCCTTGGCTGCGCCCCGGCCGATGCGTGCGCCCGGTGTTCGATTCTACGGCAGCAGGCCGGATTTGTCAGCTACCTCGCGGTATCCGGCTTGACGGCCCGGCCGCCGCGGATTCACTGCGGCTTCAACGAATTGTCGGGATTCCCCGTAGCCGTCTGAAGCCCCCCGGCGAAGGGCTCGCCCTGTATAACGCGCGAGGTGGCCCGGTGGTTACCACCCAGACCTCACCGAGTCGAAACGGCTACTCGCGACGGGAGAGGATCTCGTCGATCATCCCGTACCCTTTCGCCTGCTCGGGGTTCATATAGAAGTCGCGGTCGAAGTCGCGGCGGATGCGCTCGTCGTCCTGGCCCGTGTGCTTCACGAGGATGCCGCGAATGATGTCGTTTTCGCGCAGGATCTCACGCGCCTGGATTTCGATATCGGCCGCCTGACCGCGTGCCCCACCCAGGGCCTGGTGCATGTGGATGGTGCTGTTCGGCATGCAGTAGCGCTTGCCGGGCGCTCCGGAGCAGAGCAGCACCGTGCCCATGCTGGCCGTCATGCCGACGGCGTAGGTCGCGACGTCGGGCCGGATGAGCTGCATCGTGTCGTAGATGGCGAGGCCGGCCGTGATCTGGCCGCCGGGGCTGTGCAGGTAGAGGTTGATGTC
>DATECV010000012.1:0-3606 GCA_035286725.1 Dehalococcoidia bacterium
CACTTCGATCGTCTCCCCGGCGTCCGTCGTGATCCGGCCCGCGTAGCAGCCGAACATCTGGTGGCCTTCCGTGAAGTAGCCCTCCCGCCGCCCGCTCTTCGACGCGCGTTCGTACTCGGGCTCGAAACGCAGGTCGATGCGATCCGTCACTGCCGTCCGCACCCGCCAGGGCTTCATCCACGCGGTCCGGTCGTACTCGAAGACGAGGTCTTCGCTGACTTTCGTGAGGCGCCCGTCGACGCAGACGCCGTTCTCGGTCATGCCGGTCCCGTCGGTCCACTGCCCGCCCAGGTTCAGGCCGATGGTGCGCCCGAAGCCGAGCCCCAGTTCCACGTCGTCTGCTCGGGCCAGATGCCACGGCCGTAGTCCAGGCAGCCGAACGCGGGCGCCGCGAGCTCGAACTGCTGGTCGCCGATCCGGACGTAGCCCGAGGCGGACAGGGTGTTCTGCTTCGACGTGAACTGGAACTGTGTGTCGCTCCACGGGATGACGACGTTCAGCGTCTCATGGCCGGGCGGCCGCTGCACGAGGATGTCCGCCTCCATCGGCACGCCGCCGAAGTCCTTCGCCCGCACGCGGATGCGCGTGCCCGCCCCCTCGTCCAGCAGCGCGACCCGCAGCGCCGGATGGTCGATGACCATGTCGCCGGCGACGGTCTCCGGGATGGCGATGGTGCCCGGCGGCTGGACGGCGCCGGTGTCGACATGCCGATGCGTGCGCCGGTCGAAGAAGTACGCGCCCGCGAGCTGCAGCCGTTCGACGTCGGCGATGGTGGCCGAGAAAAGCAGGTCGGGGCTGGTGATGGCCCAGTAGTTCCACTTCTTCACGCGCTTGAGGGGCGGGCCCAGGTTGCAGGTGTGCAGGGGATGCCGCGACCACCCCACGGCGTCGCGATTCAGCCGCCCGCCTGCGCAGAGGGCCACGGGCGCCGTGATCTCGCGCTCACTCAGCACGTGCGGTGACGACGTCATGGCGGTGAGCATACCCGCCCTTGGCGGGGGCGGCGAGCAGGCCCAACGTTATGCTGGGCGAGCAGCGACTCGTCAGAACCCGCGACCAGCGACCGCCCTAGCCCTCTTGCAGCCAGCGCGCCGCGTCCTTGGCGTGGTAGGTGATGATGATGTCCGCCCCGGCGCGCTTGATCGCGGTCAACGCTTCCATCGTCGCCCGCCGCTCGTCGATCCACCCACGCTCACCCGCGGCCTTGATCATCGCGTACTCACCGCTCACGTTGTACGCCGCCAGCGGCACGTCGAACTCCTGTCGCGCCCGCGCCAGCACGTCCAGGTACGGCAGCGCCGGCTTCACCATCACGATGTCCGCCCCCTCCTCGATGTCCGCCTCGATCTCCCGCAGCGCCTCCCGCGCGTTCGGCGGGTCCATCTGGTACCCGCGCCGGTCCCCGAACTGCGGCGCGCTGTCCGCCGCCACCCGGAACGGGCCGTAGAACGCCGACGCGTACTTCGCGCTGTACGCCATGATCGGCGCTTGTGCGTACCCCGCGTCGTCCAGCGCCTCCCGGATCGCCTCCACTCGCCCGTCCATCATGTCCGATGGCGCCACCATGTCCGCCCCCGCCCGAGCATGCGACACCGCCGTCCGCGCCAGCACGTCCAGCGAGCTGTCGTTGTCGATCTCGCCGCCCACGATGAGGCCGCAGTGTCCGTGGTCGGTGTACTCGCACAGGCAGACGTCGGTGATGACCACGAGTTCCGGGTTCGCGCGCTTGAACGCCCGCACGGCTTCCTGTACGATGCCGTCGTCCGCGTACGCCTCCGAACCCTCGGCGTCCTTTGACGCCGGCAGGCCGAACAGCAACACCGCCGGGATCTCCAGCGCCCGCAGGTCCTCCGCCTCGCGCCCGATCTGGTCCACCGAGATCCGGTACTGGCCCGGCATCGCCTCGATCTCGTCGCGGATACCGGTTCCGTGCGTCACGAACAGCGGGTACACGAAGTCAGCCGCCGAAAGCCGCGTCTCCGCCACCAGCCGCCGCAGGCCCGCGCTCCCCCGCAACCGCCGGTGCCGAGCAAACCCATCCCGCGTCGTCAACTGCACGATAGACATCGCCCCATTGTAGATCGCCCGGCCCCCACCCCCGCCCGCGGACGAGCTCGCCGGCCGGCCCCCGACAAGAACCTCTGCGCCCTCCGCGCGTCTGCTCGGCTGCTCGGCGCCCCTGGTGCGGTGAAATCAGAAGCACCGACCACGACCAACCGGACGCTGCGACAGCGCCGCCGGTGCCTGTACCAGCCGCCAAAGAACCTCTGCGCCCTCGGTGTCTCGGTGGTGAATTCAGTCAGTCAGTCGTCGAAGTTGTAGTCGTTGTACCCGCCCTGCCCGCGCGGCGCCGCCACCGTCGCCCCGCAGATGCACGGGAAGTCCCCGATGCGTACCCACATCGGGAAGTTGCCCTCATAGTGCCGTCCGCACACCGGGCAGTCCGCCTCGTAGAGCTTCACGTGGGGTTCGTTGATCTTCTTCTTGGGCGGCATGGTGCGTCCCGCGCCCCGCCTACGCCGGCGAGACGAACACCAAGTACCGGTCCGAGCGCCCGCTACCCGTCGCCCCGCGCTGGATCACCAGCACCTTCTTCGCCGCCCCCCGCAGCTCGCGGATCTTCTGCGGCATCGTCGCGCTGCTCCCGGCCGTGATGAAGCTGCTTTCGAACACGTACTCGTCGTTCCCCACCTTCACGTGCGTCGGCACGTAGTCCACCTCCCCGTACAGGTCGATGTAGGTGACCCAGGTCTCCGCGTCCAACTCCAGCGTCCCCAGCTCGGACGGGTTCAGCTCCAGCACTTGCATCGTCGCCATGATCCTCCTTGCGCCCAATTCCATCGTACGCGCGTCGCTATGTCAACGCGCCGTTCGGCCCACGTCGCTCGCCTGCTCTTCGTCCTGTGACTCGCTCTCGGCAGTCTCCCGCGCTTCCCATCCCGGCTCCTCCAGGTGCTCCAGCCCGGCGAAGTCCGCGTCCTCCGCCAGCTCCCCGATCGTCCTACCCAGCACCGGATGCGGCACCTCTCCCGCGATCTCCGCCAGCGGCAGCACGACGAAGTTCCGCGTCGCCAGCAGCGGGTGCGGCGCCTGCAGCTCCGCCGTGTCGATAATCTCCTCGCCGAACAGCAGGATGTCGATGTCGATCGGCCGCGGCGCCCACCGCGCCGCCGGTCTCCGCCCGATCGCCCGTTCGATCGCCTTCACCGCGCGCAGCAGCCCCGCCGCGTCCAGCTCCGTCTCCACCGCGCACGCCGCGTTCAGAAAGTCGGGCCCCGGCGGCTCCCCCTCCGCCACCACCGCCGCCGAGCGATACAGCGACGACACGCCCACGACCCGGCCCGCCCCCTCCAGCCACCGCAGCGCCAGCCGCAGGTTGGCACGCCGGTTCCCGATGTTCGCGCCCAGCCCCAGGTACGCGCGCGTCACGATCCCGCGCTCCAGCCACGCACGATCGCGTCCGCCACCAGCGCCACGTCCTTCATCGCCCGCACGTCGTGCACGCGGATCATGTCCGCGCCGTTCGCGATCGCGATCGCCATCGACGCCGCCGTCCCGAACGCGCGCTCCTCCACGGGCGCGCCGCCCAGCACCGCGCCGATGGTC
>DATECV010000013.1:0-4975 GCA_035286725.1 Dehalococcoidia bacterium
CGCCGTGGTCACGAGGACCGTCGCGCCGACGGAGACGGTCGAGCCTGAGCCCGACTTCTGCTGGACCATCCACCGGAAGATCGCGGTTCTGAAGCAGGTCCTCCGCCGCCTGGGCTCGGAAGAGGGCGAGCGGCGCTACAAAGCCCGCTACGACCTCGACCACGACGGTGACATCGACTGGCGCGACGTCGAGATCATCTTCGTGGACATCCCGACCTGTCCGCGCAGGCACGGTCACGGCCACTGGGACTGGTAGGAACCGGCAGTCTGGTATCCGAACGGGAGGGGGGAGGCCGATGGGCCTCCCCCCTCCCGGCTTCCATCGTTCGTTGACGGGCGGCGGGGACCGCGTTACGCTGGCTCCGTGACAGGCGTGCACGGGCACTCGGGAGCTGGACGCGGGCCACGGCGGTAGGGCGGCCAGGTTCCACGCGCACGCAGCGGCGCAATACAGCGAGCCACGGACGCCCAGGGCGCCGTGGCCGTTTCGTTTCTACGGACGTTCACATCAAAACGACGCGCGGGCCATCGCTCCGCAGCGTCGACGGAACAAACAGGAGCTCAAACGTGACTACTGACGTGCGTGACCCGTACCTGGCCGAGACCGAGCGCGTCGACCCGGAGATTTTCCATCTGATCAAGCAGGAAGAGCAGTATCAGGTTGAATCGGTGCGCCTCATCCCCTCCGAAAACTACACGTCGCGGGCCGTGATGGAAGCCACGGGCTCCGTGCTGGCCAACAAGTACAGCGAGGGATACCCCGGCCGCCGCTACTACGAGGGCCAGCGGAACGTCGACCAGATCGAGACGATCGCCATCGAGCGGGCGAAGGCGCTGTTCGGGATGGATCACGCGAACGTCCAGCCGTACAGCGGCTCGCCGGCGAACCTGGCGGTGTACGTGGCGCTGCTGGAGCCGGGCGACACGATCATGGGGCTCAGCCTGCCGCACGGCGGCCACCTGACCCACGGGTGGACGGCCAGCGCGACGAGCCGGTTCTGGAACTCCATCCGGTACGAGGTGGACGAGAGGACGCAGCTCATCGACTACGACAAGGTACGCGCGATGGCGAAGGCCGAGCGGCCGAAGATCATCGTCGCCGGGGCCACGGCGTACCCGCGCCAGTACGACTTCGCGGCGTTCGGCGAGATCGCGCGGGAGGTGGGCGCCTACTTCCTGGCCGACATCTCCCACATCGCGGGCCTCATCATCGCGGGCGTACACCCGGACCCGGCGCCGCACGCCGACGTGGTGATGACGACGACGCACAAGACGCTGCGCGGGCCTCGGGGCGCGATGATCCTGAGCAAGGCGGAGCACGCGGAGGCGATCGACAAGGCCGTGTTCCCCGGGCTGCAGGGCGGACCGCACGAGAACACGGTCGCCGGCATCGCCGTGGCGCTGAAGGAGGCGGCCACCGCGGACTTCCGCGAGTACGGGCGACAGATCGTCACGAACGCGAAGGCGCTGGCCTCGGAGTTGCGGGAGCGCGGCTTCGACCTTATCACCGGCGGCACCGATAACCACCTGATCCTGATGGACCTGACGGGCAAGAAGGTCATCGGCAAGAAGTACGCGCGAGCGCTGGACCGCGCGAACATCGTCGCGAACTACAACACCATCCCGTTCGACCCGCGCAAGCCGTTCAGCCCCAGCGGCCTGCGCATCGGGACGCCGTCGGTCACGACGCGCGGCATGAGGGAAGACGACATGCGCCAGGTCGCGCGCTGGATGGAGCAGGTGGCGGAGAGCGTGAAGGACGACGAGGCGCTGGACCGCATCGGCGCCGAGGTGCGGGAGTTCTGCCGGCAGTTCCCGGCGCCGGGCATGCACGTGGTGTAGGTCCAGGCGTCGCGGTCCCGGCATCGACCAGGTGGCACGGACCGGGTGATCGCCAGGCCGGGCGCCGGTGGTACGATAGGCGCACCTGAAAACGGAGGTGCCTCATGACGGCGGACGCAACCACGGGCGAGATCATCGAGCAGAACGGTGTGCTCATCGGGCCGTATCGCGCGCCCAGGAACCTGGCGCAGACGCAGCGGGGCAGCATCCACGACGACGCGATGGCGACGAAGCTGGGGTTCCGCGGCGGCACGGTGGCGGGCTCGATCCACATGGAGCAGTTTCCGCCGGTGCTGCTGCGGGCGTTCGGGTCCGCCTGGTTCGAAACCGGCAGCCTGAGCTGTTACTTCCGCAACGTCACGCTCGGTGGCGAGCGCGTCCGTGCCCTGGTACAGGCGCCGGCCGCGGGCGATCAGAACGCGCAGGTGAACGCCTGGATGGAGCGCGACGACGGCATGCAGGTGCTGGAGGGCACGGCGTCCATCGGCGATCCGGCGGCGCCGTCGCTGTTACGGCGGAAGCTGGCGGAGCCGCGCGAGGCCGGCGAGATCCGCATCCTCTCGGCCCTGGGCGCCGGGCAGGACCTGGGGGCCGTGCCCACGCGGGTCACGCTCGACGCGGTGCGCCCACGCATCGAGGCGCTGACCGAGCCGCTGGATTGGTACACCGGCCGCTCGCCGTGGGGCGGGCCGGTGCTGAACCCGGGCCTGCTGGTACACGCGATGGTCGCCGTCCAGGCGCGGATGCCGGTCCGCGGCGCCGTCGGCCTGTACGGGGCGATCGAGGTGCGTCACCTGCGTGGCCCCGTGTTCGCCGAGCACGACTACGACGTGCGCGGCCGCATCCTGTCCCTGGGCGTGACGCCGAAGACCGAGTACCTCTGGTTCGAATCGATCATGTGCGAGCCTGGCGGCGGCCAGGACGTGGCGTCGATGATCATGATGCTGCGGTTCATGAAGGCGTCATCGCCCCTGTGGACCGGCTGATTCGCCCGCGGGTTCCCGGATCCCTTCCCCTCGCTTCTGCGCGCGCCGTCGCGGCCACGTTGCCCGGCCGCGCGTCGCTGCCTAAGATGACCTCGCAGCCAACTACACGCGGGAGCGGACACACATGCAGGTACGAGTAGCAGCCGGCGATATCACCACATACGACGCGCCGTGCATCGTGGTCAACCTTTTCGAGGGCATCACGGCGCCCGGCGGCGCGACCGGCGCCGTCGACGCGGCGCTGGGCGGCATGATCAGCGAGCTGATCCAGGCCGGCGACATCCGCGGCAAGGACGGCGAGCTGACGATGATCCACACGTTCGGCAAGCTGGCGGCGCCTCGGGTGCTGGTGGCCGGGCTCGGCAAAGCCGGCGATTTCACCGTCGACAAGGTGCGCGATCTCAGCGCCAGCATCGCGCGCTACATGCGCGGCCGGCGCGTCGCCGACTACGCCACGATCACGCACGGGGCGGGCATCGCCGGGCTCGACGCGGAAGCTTGCGCCGAGGCCGTCGCCGACGGCACGCTGTTGGGCCTCTATCGTTTCGACCGGCACAAGAAGCCAAACGATGACGCGTTCGAGGTGCAGACCCTGACCATCGTCGAGCATGACGCAGGCAAAGTGGCGCGGCTGCAAGCCGCGGCCGAGCGCGGCGTGATCCTGGGGGAGTCCGTCGAGTTCGCGCGCGATCTGGCGAACGAGCCGGGCAACGTGCTGACGCCGACCGAGTTCGCCGCGCGGGCCGAGGCGATGGCCGCGAGCTACGGACTGGGCGTGCGCATCCTGAACCGCGACCAGGCGGGTGAGATGGGCATGGGCGCCTTCCTGGGCGTCGCCCGAGGCAGCGCGCAGCCGCCGAAGTTCATCGTGCTGACCTACAACGGCGGAGGCGAGTCGAAGCCGCTGGGGCTGGTCGGCAAGGGGATCACCTTCGACACGGGCGGCATCTCGATCAAGCCGAGCGAGGGCATGCTGGAGATGAAGGGCGACATGTCGGGCGGCGGCGCCGTCATCGCGGCGATGATGGCCATCGCACGGCTGAAACCAAAGATCAACGTCACGGCGCTGGTACCGGCGACGGAGAACATGCCCGGCGGGAACGCCATCAAGCCGACGGACGTGCTGCGGGCGATGAACGGCAAGACCATCGAGGTGATCAACACCGACGCCGAAGGGCGGGTGATCCTGGCCGACGCGCTGTCGTACGCGGTGCAGCTCGACCTTTCGCCGATCGTCGACGTGGCGACGCTGACGGGGGCGATCTCGATCTCGCTGGGGAACGTGGCCTACGGCGTATTCGCGAACAACGACGCGCTGGTGGAGCGCATCAAGAACGCCGCAAAGGCGGCGGGGGAGAAGTGCTGGGAGCTGCCGATGTTCAGCGAGTATAAGGAGCTGAACAAGAGCAACGTGGCCGACGTGAAGAACAGCGGCGGGCGCGGGGCGGGATCGATTGCGGCGGCGTTCTTCTTGAAGGAGTTCGTCGACGACCGGCCCTGGGCACACCTGGACATCGCCGGGGTGGACTTCTACGACACGGAGAAGGGCGCGCAGACGAAGGGGGCCAGCGGTATCCCGGTGCGGACGCTGGTGAACCTGGCGCTGGAACTGGCCGAGCAGCCGCTCCCGGCGTGAAGCCTACCTATTCGAAGCACGCCCGCTTTCGTATGGCCCAGCGTGCAATCTCGGAACAAAAGGTTGAGCGAACCCTGTCCAACCCCGATATCCTGTATGCGGACCGGGCTGGCAATCCAATCTATGTGGCTCTACGAGCACGACGCCGAAGTAGACGCGCTCTACGTCTACCTGTCCGACCGGGCATACGCGTTCGGCGAGGAACTCTCGCCTGAACGCAGGGTGGACTTCGCGACCGATGGGACGCCCGTGGGCGTCGAACTAACATGCCTCAGCCACGGCGTCAGCATGGCCGGGCTGCCCGCCGCGGACGAGATCAGCGAGCTGCTGGCCCGCCTCAACATCAAGACATTGGTGTAGCTAGCTGCGGCGCTTGTCGAAGTCGTCGAGGTCGAGGCTTTCGATGAAGTCCTTGAAGGCGGACATGCGCTCCAGCTCTTCGGGGGCGACCTTCTGGCGCTCGCCGTTGGACTTCTCCACCTGCTCGCCGTCCTTGTCCAGCAGGACGCCC
>DATECV010000014.1:0-2171 GCA_035286725.1 Dehalococcoidia bacterium
CGGCCTCGCCCTGCCCCGCACGCTCATCGCCGTCCTGGAGAACTACCAGCAGCCGGACGGCTCCGTGGTGATCCCGGACGCCCTGCGTCCGTACATGGGCGGCGCGGAGGTCATCACGGCCGCGGGTGCGGCTTAGACGCACCCAACGCCGGCTCGATCCTTCGCGGGAGTACAAGTCCGCATACGCGTAGCAAAGAGAGGAGCGACCCTGGGGTCGCTCCTCTCTTTGCTACGCGGCTAAGGGCCGGGTCTAGTCGTCGTCCTCGCTGTCTTGGCCACCCTGACCGCTGTGGTCATCGTCGCCGTCGCCGTCATGGCCGCCGTCGTCGTGGCTCTCATCCTCGGCGTCGTCCTGACCATCGACATCACCATCGTCCACGTCGTCGACTTCACCCTCGTCGACGTCGTCGGCGTCGTCGGCCTCGTCCTCGCACGCGGGCTCTATCTCCCGCGCGACCAGGCTGCCGTCGTCAAGAACCGCGCCCTCGACCTTCACCGGGTCTCCGGGCTGCGGGTCGCCTTTGATCTCGAGGTTCGCGTCCGCGGTCGCCGTTACCTCGCCATCCGGGCCCAGGACCACGATGTCCGCGCCTGCGAAGCTGACGAGCGTGCCGGTGACCTCGAACTCGTTGCCCTCGGACTCGAACTTGAAGTGGGTGTCCTCGCCGGTGGGGCAATCGATCACGCCGCCCACGACCTCTTGCTCATCGGCATCGGTCTCATCGGCGCCCGGGCTGTCGTCGCCCTGAACATCGGTGACGGGCTGGTCATCGCTGACGTCGCCCGCGGGGTCATCACCGACGTCCTCAGTCTCGCCGTCCGGCGTGTCGCCGGACTCCGCGACCACTGAGTCGGGAGTCTGAATGTCGATGGACTGCGCGGCGGCGGTCGAGTCGTCGGACGAGCCGCCGAACATGCCGCCTGCGCTGGCCATGACGCCCGTCGTGCCTATGGCGCCGAGCAGCCCAACCGCGGCCAGTGCGAACATCCTCTGCATCCTGCTCACTATGGATTCCTCCTCGTCAACATTCGTGTTTTCATCACTTATAGCCGCCGGCCTGGGGGATTCGTTATGGCCTCCCCGCGGCTTGAGGGAAACCGGACGCAAGAAAGCGGCGGGTACCACCCACCGCTTCCCGAAATCTCTCGCCCGCTAGTTGCGGCCGTGCGCCGGGACGCCGTCCGGCGGCCCGTTGCCCTTCGAAGAGTTGGACGCGAACTTCTCCTTCGCCTTGCCCAGCGCCTGTGACTGCACTCCCTCGCCGACCTCGCCGTCCTCGTCCGCGTGGTTGGATGCGCTCACAAGCTGGCCCAGGTTCTTCGGCCCGGCCTCAAGGACCGCCCGCTGCTCGTCGCTGAGCTCCTTGAACCTCTTGCCGAAGGCGTAGCCTTCGCCGCTCTCGTCTATCGAGGCCAGCAGGTCGGCCACGGGGGTGCCGGTCGCCTGCGACAGCTGATAGAGCTTGAACAGGGCGCCGAAGCCGATCCCCTGCTCGTGCAGGGCCAGCACTTCCTCCTGGCTGGCGCCGAACGCGTCCGCTATCGCCTGCGCGACCTTCTCAGCGCCCTCGCCCGTCTCCCCGTCTGCCTGCACGCTCGTCTCGTCGGCGTCGTCCGTGTCGCCCTCAGCATCGTCGGCGTCATCTTCAACGTCGCCGGCGCCGTCCGCAGCGTCGTCGTCGTCCTCAACCTCGTTCGCGTCGTCTGTGCCAGCGTCATCACCGTCCGGCCCATCATCGCCGATGACGGCGCCGGCCACGTCGCCCACCGGGGCGCTCCCGGCCAGGGCGGAGTACGAGCCGATAGCCACGACCGTAGCGACACCGAGCACCGCCATTGCCAGCAGTAGTGTTCTCGTCACTGCGCAACCTCCTCCTGAGGGAAAACGGTTCACCTTATGTGAACGCCCTGGGGCACGTTATGTTACGGCCAGCAAGACGATCATCACGCGGTGCTATCATATTTTCACCATGCGTTTACTCGCCGTGGATATGGGGACGGGCACCCAGGACATCCTCCTGTTCGACTCGGCCCAGCCGGTGGAGAACGCCCTCCAGATGATCATGCCCTCCGCCACGGAGATAGCCGCGGGGCGCATCCGCCGGGCGACGCGCCAGGGCCGGCCCGTGGTCTTGACGGGCGTGACCGCGGGCGGCGGGCCCTGCGCCTGG
>DATECV010000015.1:0-5888 GCA_035286725.1 Dehalococcoidia bacterium
AGCACCGTCCGGCACTCCTCGATGGCGATGGGACAGCGGGTGTGGAACACGCACCCTCGGGGTGGCATCAGCGGGCTCGGCACGTCGCCCGTCAGGATGATGCGCTCGCGGTGCTTCTCGACCGATGGATCCGGCACCGGCACCGCTGAGAGCAGCGCCTTCGTGTACGGGTGCAGCGGGTTGTCGTACAGCTCGTTGCGGTCCGCCATCTCCATCATCTTGCCCAGGTACATCACGCCGACCCGGCTGCTGATGTGGCGCACCACCGAGAGGTCGTGGGCGATGAACAGGTACGTCAGCCCGAACTGCGACTGCAGGTCCTCCATCAGGTTGATGATCTGCGCCTGGATCGATACATCAAGCGCCGAGACCGGCTCGTCCGCGACGATGAAGTCCGGTTCCACGGCCAACGCCCGCGCGATGCCGATGCGCTGGCGCTGCCCGCCCGAGAACTCGTGCGGATAGCGGTTCGCGTAGTACGGGTTCAGCCCGACGACGCGCATCAGGTCCTGGATGCGCTCCTTGCGGGCCTTGCTCCCCTTCGCCAGCCCGTGAATCTGCAGCGGCTCGCCGATGATCGACCCGATCGACATGCGGGGGTTCAGCGACGCGTACGGATCCTGGAAGATCATCTGCATCTTCCGCCGCATCCGGCGCATCTCGCCCGCGCCCAGCCGCGTCAGCTCGGTCCCGGTGAAGTCCACCGAACCCGCCGTCGGCTTGTACAACTGCAGGATCGCCCGTCCCGTCGTCGATTTCCCGCAGCCCGATTCGCCCACCAGGCCCAGCGTCTCGCCCTTCTTCACGAAGAACGAGATGTCGTCCACGGCCTTCACATCGGCGATCTTCCGCTGGAACAGCAGGCCCGCCGTCACAGGGAAGTACATCTTCAGGTTGTGGACATTGATCAGGATGTCCGAAGCCGTCTGCGGGTTGTCGACTGGCAGCGTTTGCGTCGTCATGTTCGCCCCGATCTCCTAGGCCGCGCCGCCCGCGCCGCCGTCTGGCCCCGAACCGTTCGTCAGGTTGTTCGTATCGACCGTCGGGTTCACCCAGCAGGCCGATTCGTGCTTGTCGCCCACCGGCTGGAGGGGCGGGTCGTCCGTCACGCACTTCTCGATCTTGTACTGACACCGCGGCGCAAACGAGCACCCCTTCGGCCGGTGTACCAGGTCGGGAGGCACGCCGTCGATGGGGATCAGCCGGTCCTTCTTCGACTGGTCCAGCCGCGGCACGGACTTCAGCAGCCCGATCGTGTACGGGTGCCTCGGCCTCGCGTACAGCTCCGGCGCGCTCGCCGTCTCCACGATGCGCCCCGCGTACATCACGTTCACGCGGTCCGCGTATCGCGCCACGACGCCCAGGTTGTGCGTGATGATCACCACCGCCGTGCCCAGCTCCCGGCTCAGCCGCGCCATGATCTCCAGCACCTGCGCCTGGATTGTCACGTCCAGCGCCGTCGTCGGTTCGTCCGCCAGCAACAGCTTCGGGTTGCAACTCAGCGCCATCGCGATCATCACGCGCTGGCGCATGCCGCCCGAAAACTGGTGGGGATAGTCGTTCAGACGCGCACCGCCGGAAGGGATTCCCACCATGTCCAGCAGCTCGGCCGCCCGCTTCTTCGCGGCGTTGTTGTCCATCTTCAGGTGCAGCTCCAACGCCTCCGTTAGCTGCCTCCCGATCGTCAACACCGGGTTCAGCGACGTCATCGGCTCCTGGAACACCATGGCGATTCGGTTGCCACGGATGTGCCGGACCTCCTCCTCGTCCATCTTCAGGATGTCTTCACCCTCGAAGAAGACCTCGCCGTTCACGATCTTCCCGGGCGGATTGGGGATCAGCCGCAAGATCGACAGCGCGCTGACGCTCTTCCCGGAGCCCGACTCGCCGACCAGGCCCAGCGTCTCGCCTTCCTGCACGTCGTACGAGACGCCGTCCACCGCGTGGACGACGCCTTCCTCCGTGAAGAACTGCGTCGTCAGGTTGCGTACTTGCAGCAGTGTGCCCATCAGACCTCCCTCGGGACGGCGCGGGCCGCTTCGCCGTCCGATGCGATCGCCGGGCCCTGTCCAGCGCCCGGCGTCACGCCCTGCCTGTGTACGCGGGATGTCCTGCCCGCGATGCTGCTCTGTGGTGGGGAAGAGGAGACTCGAACTCCTACGCCTTGCGGCACGTGATCCTAAATCACGCTCGTCTGCCAGTTCCGACACTTCCCCGTGCGCGAGCCCCACGTTTCGACGATGGCTGCCGCCGGACCGCACACCTGAAGTGGAATGCCGGAACCCGGCCTCACCACGCAGTGCCCAAGTTATACACCCTTCCGCCTTTAGGGGGCTATCCCTGTCCCGGACCCGCCCTCGAATCTGGACGGCGCTTCAGGATGTAAAGCGGCAGGGCCGGTCCGCGCCTGCTCCGCGTCACCTCCATTGTATGCCGTCGCGTGCCGCCGCTCGCTCGTCGGGCCATTCCGCCCTACTCCCGGTGCCTGCCATGCGTCACGATGCGCGCCGATGGATGCCCCCACGGTCACCTTCGTCGTCGCCGTCGTGCTCGTCGCCGCCACGGCACAGGCGCTCGCGGGGTTCGGCTTCGCCCTCATCGCCGTCCCTCTGCTCGTCACCGTGCTCGATGTACGCGACGCTGTCGTCGTCGTCACCCTGCTCGGCATCATAAACAGCGGCATCATCGCCGCCACCTCCTGGCGCCGCGTGCCCTGGGCCACCGTGTTCCCCATGCTCCTTGGCGCCGTCGCCGGCATGCCCGTCGGCCTGCTCGTCCTGCTTCTCGCGCCCGCCGAGGCCGTCCGCCTGCTCGTCGGCGTCACCACCATCGTCATGGCCGTCGCCCTCCTCCGGGGCTTGCGCTTCGGCAGCCGCCACCTCCCGGGCGAGCTCGCGGTCGGCGCCGTCTCCGGCGTACTCAACACCAGCACCGGCACCAACGGCCCGCCCATCGTCCTCTATCTCCAGGGCCGCGAGCACCCGCCTGACGAGTTTCGAGGGGCGCTCGGAGTGTTCTTCGTCACCTGCAACGTCATCACACTCGGCAGCTTCTTCGCCGCGCGCGTCGTCTCGGTCGATGCCGGCGTGCTCTTCGCGGCCGCCTCGCCCGCCATCGTCGCCGGCAGTCTGGCCGGCCACGTGCTGGTGCGCCGCGTCCAGCCGCACACCTTCCGTTCGCTCGTGTTCGCCTTGCTGTTCGTCTCCGCCGCGTCCGCCGTCATGTCGGCCGTCGCCGGCATCGTCTGAGAATCGGCCGCACCGGCCAGTCAGCCGATCAGGTACAGCGCCGGGTAGAAGAACACCCACACCACGTCCACGAAGTGCCAGTACTTCACGACGGCTTCGACGCCCCAGTGGTCCTTCGCCGAGAAGTGGCCGCGCATGCCCAGGTAGTACACCAGCCCCAGCATGCCGACACCGCTGACCACGTGCGACGCGTGCAGCCCCGTCATCGAAAAGAACGCCGTGCCGTACGGCTCCGATCGCCCGAACTCCGCGGTCGTCCACTCGAACGCCACGCCGCCCGCGAACGCCACCCCCAACACGATCGTCAGGAACAGGTACAGCAAGAACGCCCCCCGGTTCCCCTGGGCGATGGACACCTCGCTGAGGTACGCCGTCAGGCTGCTCAGCAGCAGGATGCTCGTGATCCCGAGTCCCAGGAGCTGGTTCACCTCGCCCCGGCCCGTCCCCGCCAGGTAGAACCGCGCCGTCAGCAGCGCCGCGAACAGGAATGACTCCGAGACAAAGAACAGCCACAGGCCCAGTTGTTTCATCGCTGGCCGTTGCGGCTCGTCGTGGTGCCCCGCGGCCCCGTTGTGCGAAACCACGGCGCGATGGACGGCGGCGCCGCCGAGCGCCGGCGTCTGTTGCGTGATCGCGGCCATCTACTCCTCCTCCGCGTGGGCGTCTCGCACGCGCATCACGTGCATGAAGAACTGCACGATCAACGCCGCCTTGAACACGGCGATGACGATCAGCAGCACCATCGGCTGGCTCATCTCGATCGCGAGGAAATACTCACCGATGGTCGCCGCGCCCAGCCCCACGAACGCCATGATGCCCGCGCGGACGGCCGTCTCCGCCTTCGACTTCGGCGCCTCGCCCGCCAACAGCAACTCGATCGCCACCAGCAGGCCCAGCCCGCCGATGATCAACATCGGAACCCCGAAGAGCAGCTCCGGATTCTCCACCTCAGCGACCTCCTCGTCCTGGCTCTTCTTCTCCGCTCGCCCCCGCGATGGCGATGATGGCGTAAGGCGGCGCGTTCGGGACGCCGTAGTCGTACGGGTTGCCGTGGATCACGGGCAGCGCCGGGAAGTTCTCGACCGGCGGCGGCGATGACACCCGCCACTCCAGCGTCCGCGCCTTCCACGGGTCAGCGGCCGCTTTCGGCCCCCGCACCAGCGAGTAGCACATGTTCCCCACGAAGATCAGGAAGCTCGACCCCAGGATGAACGCCATGCTGCTGATGAAGATGTTGATCCCCTGAAGGTCGGGTGTGTACGTCGCGACGCGCCGGTTCATGCCGTGCAAGCCCGGGTAGAACATCGGGATGAACGTCATGTTGAACGAGATGAACATAATCCAGAAGTGAAGCTGGCCCAGCCGCTCGTTGTACATCTTCCCCGTGATCTTCGGGAACCAGTAGTAGACCGCGGCAAACAACGCGAAGATCTCCGCCCCCACGATCGTGTAGTGGAAGTGCGCCACCACGAAGTACGTATCGGAAAGGTTGATATCCGTCGGCACGTCGGCCAGGAAGATCCCCGTGATCCCGCCGATCATGAAGTTGAACACCACGCTCAGCGCGAACAGCATCGGCGTACGGATCCAGATCCGCGCCATCCACAGCGTCCCCAGCGCCGAGAGGAACACCAGCCCCGTCGGGATGGAGATGATCTCCGTCGATACGAGGAACACCCCGTGCATCCAGGGCGACATCCCGCTCACGAACATGTGGTGCGCCCATACCATCCCGCTTATCGCGACGATGCCCAGCATGCCGCCCACGGCCCACCGGTACGCGAACAGCGGCTTCCGCGAGAAGTGCGCGATGATCTCCAGCGTGATGCCGAACCCCGGCAGCGCGAAGATGTACACCGCCGGGTGCGAATAGAACCAGAAGATGTGCTGGTACAGCAGCGGCTTCCCGCCCTCGGTCGCCGAGAAGAAGCTGAACCCGGCGATCCGGTCCAGCGTCACCATCAGCATCGCCGCCGCGAAGAACTGCGTGAAGGTCAGCGCGATGATCGACGCGCTGATCACCGACCACACGAAGATCGGCAGCTTCCCCCACGTCATCCCCGGCGCGCGCAGGAGCGTCACCGTCGTCAGGAAATTCAGCGCCCCCAGGATGGATGAGAGCCCGAACGTGATGATCGCCATGTTGAAGAAGATCTGGCCCGAAGCGTTCCGCACGCTCAGCGGCGGGTACGCCGTCCAGCCGGAGTCCCACCCGCCGACCGCCTGCGCCGCCAGCAGCAGCACCGCCACCGGCGGGATCAGCCAGAATGTCAGCGCGTTCAGCCGTGGAAATGCTACGTCCCGCGCCCCTATCATCAGCGGCACGAAGTAGTTCCCGAAACCGCCCACCACCGACGCAACCGCAACCGCGATCATGATGATCCCGTGCAGGCTCATCACGCGGTTATAGGTGCCCTCCGAAAGCAGCGGGTCTTCGGGCTCCAGCAACTGGACGCGGATCAACATCGCGAAGAGCCCTGCCAGCAGGAACAGCACGATGAACGTCACCAGGTACTGCACGCCGATAACCTTGTGGTCCGTACAGAACGTGAAGTAACGCTGCCAGCCCGCCAGCAGTGGCGCCTTCGGCTTCCAGCCGATCCACTCCCGGCCCCAGAACTCCCACATCCCGACGCTCAG
>DATECV010000016.1:0-2655 GCA_035286725.1 Dehalococcoidia bacterium
AGGCTGATGGGCAGGTAGACCTCGCTCCAGTTGTTGATGCGGACGTTCGGCGCCTGCTTCGCGATGTACTGGGCAGGGATCTTCAGCCGTGCCTTGCGGTCGACCGGTGGGCGCTCGTGTGATTCAGCCATGGTCACATCCCTGCGAGGATTGTCGTCAGCGCTCCGCCGTCAGCGTACCAAAGCTCTCATCGACGCAGAGCCTTATGTCTATCGAGTCGGTCTATGGCCGCGCGCGCCTCGCAGCTCCGCCGCCCCTCCTTGACCCCCGATTCGGTGCGGCCCATGCTTTCGAGAGAACTCGCCGAGGAGCCCGCGCATCACGTCCGCCCCCACGCCGCGACGCCGCAACGAACCGAGAGCTGGGTCATGACGAGCGAATTCGGGCTGGCCCGCGGGATCGACGTGCAAGCGTTCGGCCAGCCCGGCCAGCGCACCTTCCGCCTGCGCATCGTGGGATCGGGCTCGGAGACCGCCTCCATCTGGCTCGAGAAAGAGCAGCTCCAGGCGCTGAGCCTGGCGCTCCGCCAGATGCTGTCCCAGTTGGAGTACGACCAGGAGCCGCCCGCCGCCGGCGTCGGGGAGTTCCCCGTCACGGCCGACCACGATTTTCGCGCCGGGCGCCTGGGCATGGGGTTCCAGCCGGACGACCGCACCGTGGTCCTGCTCACCTA
The DNA here is from genome assembly GCA_035286725.1 of Dehalococcoidia bacterium. GTDB lineage: Bacteria > Chloroflexota > Dehalococcoidia > DSTF01 > JACRBR01 > JACRBR01. Next base: position 674 of record DATECV010000016.1, read on the forward strand.
CGAGATCGGCGCGACGGAAGACGACGACGATCCGACGCTCCGCATGCGGCTCTCGCAAGAGCAGTCGGCGTCGCTCATTGTGAACCTGGACGAGATCATCGCCGGCGGCCGGCCCACGTGCCCTCTATGCGGCGCGCCTGTGGAGGCGTCGGGGCACGCGTGCATCCGCAGCAACGGCCACTCGAAGCAACCCATCCCGGACGAACACGCGGGCGAGGACGACGCCTGAGCGCCGTCCGACGTCGCGGTATCTATCCCCGTTTGCAAGATGTTCGCCGTAACTTTTGGCGCTTTCTGGCGTTACTTCCGGCCGCCCGCCGCGGTTAGATACGGCAGGGGTGGCACAGCATCAGGATGTGCAGTGAGGGTCAGGAGTACGCATGCCACGGAAGATCATCGCAATCGGAGCAGGGTTCGCGCTGTTAGCGTTCGCGGCGGCTGGTGCGTTCGCATCGCAGGACAGCGTGCTGCTCCAGCAGGAGCTCACCGAAACACCGACCGAGACACCAGCCGTCGATGTGGAGACCTCCACGCCGGCCGGCACGGAGACCGCGTCTCCGACCGAAACGGCAACGGAGGCTTCGACAGACACGCCATCTGCGACGGAGACGCCCGCCGGCGCGACGGAGACGCCCGTACCGACGGACACGGCCGGGCCATCGGAGACGCCGGCGGCGACGGAAACGCCCGGCGACGAGGATGACGACGACGACATCCAGGGCATCCCGGACGGGAACCCGCGCAAGCACCATGAAGACGGCGATGGGGAGTGTGAAGAGGGCGAGACCATCACCAAGACGACGCCCAGCGGCAACCAGGTCGAGGTGCCGTGTCAGACCGACAAGCATGGCGGCCACCAGGGCTCATCGTTCGACAACAACGACAACGACGATGATGACGACGACGACGGCGAGCACGGCGGCGGTCACGGCAAGAAAGGGTGGAACGGGCACTGGTAGGCCGGCGCGATCCCACTACGCGTAGACCCGAAGGGCGAGGGATGACATCCCTCGCCCTTCCCGCTCTCCCCGGCGAGAGCCGATACTTCGACGAGGACGCCGTGCTGAAGCTCCGTGCTATCCTGAGCTGAAGCCGCCCTGGCCCTCGGAAAGAGCGTACGTTGGCATCCCGCCTGACCATCCACCGGCCCGGACTCGTCCCCTACGGCCGCGCATACGACGTGCAGCAGCGGCTCGCGGCCGGCGTGCGCGCGGGCGCCGGCCCGGCGTTGATCATTCTCGAGCACCCCCCGACGTACACGCTGGGCGTGCGCGCGGACGCGGCGAACATCCTCGCCAGCGGCGACCGGCTGCTGGCGATGGGCGCTGAGGTCGTGCGCGCCGACCGCGGCGGCGACGTCACGTTTCACGGCCCGGGGCAGATCGTCGCCTACCCCATCGTCGACCTCCGCGCGCTGGGCCTCGGCGTCGCCGACTACGTGCGCGGCCTCGAAGCGACGCTGATCGGCGCTCTCAAGACCTTCGGCATCGAGGCCGGCCGGTCGGCGCGCAATCCGGGCGTCTGGGTCGGCGACGCGAAGATCGCGGCGATCGGGGTGCGCGTCTCGCGTGGCGTCACCACGCACGGCTTCGCGCTGAACGTCAATACGGACCTCGCGTGGTTCGACCACATCGTCCCCTGCGGCCTCACCGATGCGACCGTCACGTCGATGGCGCGGATCGCCGGCCGCGAGATCGACATGCGCACCGTGGAAGACGCCGTCATCGACGCCTTCACGCGCCAGTTCGGCCTGCTCGCGGCTGAGCCCGCGCTCACGGAGGCGATCGCATGACCGCCGCCGTCGCCCAACCCACGCCGCGCAAACCCGAGTGGCTGAAAGTGCGTTTCCCCGCCGGCGACCGCCACCAGAAGCTGCGGCGCCTCATGCGCGAGCAGGGGCTGAACACCGTGTGCGAGGAGGCGCGCTGCCCCAACATCGGCGAGTGCTGGAACGCCGGCACCGCCACCTTCATGATCCTGGG
>DATECV010000017.1:0-24934 GCA_035286725.1 Dehalococcoidia bacterium
GACGCCGACCGCGACATCCACGAACACGCACACAGCGACGGCCATCCCCACCGACACACCGGCCGCGACACCAACGAACACGTCCATACCGACGGAAACAGCGACGCCGGAGCCGTCCTCGACGAGCACCCCGCTCGCCACGGATACGCCCGCGGCCACATCGACCACCACACCCGCGCCAACGGCGACCTCAACCGTCGTGACCGAGGGCTCGGTGACGCCGCTGCCGCCGACGGGCACGGCCGAAGCCGCGCCGCCGACCTTCGTCAGCACGGTCGAGGCGCTGCTGCCTCCGGGCGAGGCCGACGGCCCGTCGATGCGGGGCCAGCCGCCGAGCGACACGCCGAGCGAAACGGCGAGCGGCCTGCCGAACGCGGGCGCCTTCGCGGGCAGCGGGCGCGACGCGTTGCTGCGGGCACTGTCGGGTCTGGCGCTGGCTGCGGCGGGGCTCGCCGCGGTAAGTTCGGGTCTGCGGCGGCAGTGGCGCTAGCGGCGCCCGCGCACCGGTGCACGGCGCTGGTAGCGTCCCGGCTTCGCGCGCGGGCGCTCGCCCAGCGAGCCGTACGACGACTGGGCGAACTCGTGCAGCGCGGCGTCGCCATCGAGCTGCGCCTTCCGCAACTCCACCACCTGATCCCGCAGCAGCGCCGCTTTCTCGAACTCCAGGTTCTTCGCGGCGGTCTTCATCTGGTGTTCCAGGTCCTTCACGAGGCGCGCCATTTCGTCCTTTGGCATCGCCTTCACGTTGTACTCTGACTTCTCCTCGGCGACCTTCTTGATCTGGTCCGTGATATCGCGGATCGCCTTCGTGATCCCCTCCGGAGAGATGCCGTGCTCGGCGTTGTACGACCGCTGGATTTCGCGGCGCCGGTTCGTCTCGTCGATGGCGTAGCGCATCGAAGCCGTGACGTTGTCCGCGTACATGATGACCCTGCCCTCAACGTGCCGGGCGGCGCGGCCGATCGTCTGCACGAGCGAGCCGCCCGACCGGAGGTAGCCCTCCTTGTCGGCATCCAGGATGCACACAAGTGAAACCTCCGGAAGGTCGAGGCCCTCGCGCAGGAGGTTGATGCCGACGACCACGTCGTACACACCAAGGCGGAGATCCCGCAGGATCTCGATGCGCTCCAACGTGTCGATCTCGCTGTGGAGATAGTGCGTGCGGACGTCCATTTCGCGCAGGTAGTCCGCGAGATCCTCCGCCATGCGCTTCGTGAGCGTCGTCACGAGCACGCGCTGCCCCGCCGCAACCCGCTGCCTTACCTCGTCGAGGAGGTCGTCGATCTGACCGCGGGTCGGACGCACGTCGATGACGGGGTCGAGGAGGCCCGTCGGGCGGATGACCTGCTCCGCCACCTGCGATGAGACCGACATCTCGTGCGGGCCCGGCGTGGCGGAGACGAAGACCACCTGGTTCAGGTGATCCTCGAACTCTTGAAAATTCAGCGGCCGGTTGTCCAGCGCCGAGGGCAACCGGAAGCCGTAGTCCACGAGCGTCTGCTTGCGGGCCGTATCGCCGTGGTACATGCCCCGCACCTGCGGCACGGCGATGTGCGACTCGTCGACGAACATCAGGAAATCATCGGGGAAGTAGTCGAGTAGCGTCCACGGCGTGCTGCCGGCCGCCCGGCGGGCAAGATGACGGCTGTAGTTCTCGATGCCCGAGCAGTAGCCGGCCTCACGCATCGTCTCCAGGTCGTAATTGGTGCGTTCTTCCAGCCGGGCCGCCTCGAGGATCTTGCCCTGCGCGCGGAACTCTTGCAGCCGCTCCCGCAACTCGATCTCGATGTCGTGCATCGCCTCGTCGAGCTTGTCGTGCGACGTAACGAAGTGTTTCGCGGGATAAATGTCAATCGAGTCGCGCTCCGCGAGCAGCTCGCCGGTCAGGGGGTCGATCTCGATGATGCGTTCGACCTCATCGCCAAAGAAGTCGATGCGGACCGCGAGCTCCTCGTACGACGGCTGGATCGTGATGCTGTCGCCGCGCATCCGGAACTTCCCGCGGACCAGGTTGTTGTCGTTACGCTCGTACTGCATGTCCACGAAGCGCCGCATGATGCGGGAGCGCTCGAACCGCTCGCCCTTCTTCACCTTCACCACGAAGGACTGGTACTCCTCCGGCTCGCCAAGGCCGTAGATGCAGGAGACGGAAGCCACGATGACGACGTCGCGGCGCTCGAACAGCGCGCGCGTCGCCGCGTGACGCAGCTTGTCGATCTCCTCGTTGATGTCCGAATCCTTGGCGATGTACGTGTCGGTACGGGGGATGTACGCCTCGGGCTGGTAGTAGTCGTAGTACGACACGAAGTACTCGACCTCGTTCTCTGGGAAGAACTCCTTAAATTCGGAGCAGAGCTGCGCGGCCAGCGTGCGGTTTGGCGCGAGGACGAGCGTCGGCCGGTTGTAGGCGGCGATGACGTTCGCCATCGTGAACGTCTTGCCGGAGCCGGTGACGCCGAGAAGGGTCTGGGCTCGGTCACCGCGCTTGAGGCCGGCGATGAGAGCCTCGATAGCCTGCGGCTGGTCGCCGGTGGGCTTGAAGTCGGCGGTGAGATTGAAGTCGGGCACGGATGAGCCAGTCAGCTTGTCAGCGGGTCAGCCTGTCAGGAGGTCGATGTCAGGATAGCAGGCTGGGAATCGGGAATCGGTGTACTGCTGACGGCGGGCGTCAGGAGATGACGTGGTAGACAGAGAGCGCCCACAGCGCCTCAGATGGAATCAAGTCCTGCTTCACCGGATCTACTGCGAGCAGAAACGCCTCGAGCGTGTGCGCGCCGATCGTTGGCAAATCACCCGCTTCGCCGAACACACACAGGATCTCCTCGCGCTCGCCCTTGATCTCGGCCATGAGGCGGCCCATCGGGCGCTGGCGCGCGCTGCCATCGGCCAGGCGCATCTGAATCGTGCGATGCGGCTTTACGCCGAGCCGCTCCAACAGCGTTCCGGGGACGCTCGTGAACGTCGAACCAGTATCAACCAGCGCGTCGAGCGTCTCGGGCGAGCCCCCGTTCACGGGCAAGAGCGTGATCTCGAACCTGAAGGTTCCCATGCGGTCATCCTACCACGAGCGTCAAGGCGCTTACGCCAGCTCCTCGACCTCGTTGAAGAAGCAGGCTTTCGCGCCCGTGTGACAGACCGCGCCACCCAGCATCTTCACACGGACGAGCAGGGAGTTGTTCTCGCAGTCGGCCTTGATGCTGCGGACTTCCAGGAAGTCACCGGAGGTCGCGCCCTTGTGCCAGACCTCTTGGCGGGAGCGCGACCAGAACACGCACTGGCCCTTCTCCTTCGTCATCTGCAGTGTCTCGGGAGACATGTAGCCGAGCATGAGGACGGCGTCGGTCTCGTCATCCTGGATGATGGCAGGGATGAGGCCCTGGGGGTTGTAGTTCAGCATGTGGCAACTCCTCAGCGTCTCGGCCGGTCAGCGTTACAGCCGTCCGCGATGGTCGGGATGTCGGGCGAAGTGCTAGAGGCGCACGGGAAGGCCGTGCGCCGCCATATGGCGCTTCGTTTCGCCGATCGAGTACTCGCCGAAGTGGAAGATGCTCGCGGCGAGCACCGCGTCCGCCTTGCCACGCTCGATCACGTCGACCATATGCTGCGGGCCGCCGCACCCGCCGCTCGCGATGACCGGCACCTCGACAGCCTCGCTGATCGTGCGCGTGAGGGCGATGTCGTAACCGTCTCTGTGCCCGTCCGCGTCCATGCTCGTGACGAGCAGCTCTCCGGCGCCCATCTCCACGGCCTGTTTCGCCCACTCGAGCGCGTCGATGTTCGTGGGGCGGCGGCCACCGTGTGTGTACACCTCCCACTTCCCTTCTCCAACGGCTTTCGCGTCGATCGCGACGACGATGCACTGGGCGCCGAACCGCTCGGAGCACACGCGCACGAGGTCGGGATCGGCCAGCGCGGCGCTGTTCAGCGAGACCTTGTCGGCGCCCATCTCCAGCAGCATGCGCACGTCCGCATCGGAGCGGACACCACCGCCTACGGTGAACGGGATGAACACCTGGTCTGCGACAGCCGCTACCATGTCGTACACGGTCGTCCGGTTGTCGCTCGATGCGGTTATGTCGAGAAAAACCAGTTCATCCGCGCCCTGCTCGTCGTACACCTTCGCCAGTTCGACGGGGTCGCCCGCGTCACGCAACTCGACGAAGGAGATGCCTTTGACGACACGTCCGTTGTCCACGTCGAAACAGGGGATGACGCGCTTCGTGAGCATGGGTGCCTTATGGTAGCAGGTTCCGCGGGAACCACCCGACCCCTACTGGGTGATCCTGTAGAGCGTCCCCTCGAAGTAATCGACAAAGTAGAGGTCATCCCCCAGGACGCGGACCGCACTCGAGCAGCCACCGGCGAGGATCCGGTCCGCATCGAACGGTTCATCGGAGATCGGGAACCAGTGGAGCGCGCCCCCGCGGTGAAACTGGCAGAAGAACAGGTCGCCGTCGAACGCGGCCAGCTTGCCCCGGTACACGACGGCGCCGGCCACGCCGAGCGACTCGAGGTACGTCTCACGGGGCTCCTCGGTCACGGTGTCTGGTCGCAGGGCGGACCCGGGCCACCCGTAATTTCCGCCCGGGACGAGATCGTACACGGTGTCGAAGCCGATCTCGCCGTTGTCGAGGACGTATTTCGGGCCGAGAGGATCGGCAGCAACGCCGAACGGGTTGCGCAGGCCGTAGGCGTAGACCCGGGGATCGGCCTCTGGCCGGCCACTGAACGGGTTGTCCGGCGCGGCGAGGCCGACCTTCGTGATGCGCAGGACCTTGCCGGCCGGGCTCTTCAGATCTTGTGCTTTGGAGGCTTGCTCGTGATCGCCGACGCCCACGAGCAGCGTGCCGTCGGGCAGCCAGGTCAGTGCGCCGCCGATATGACAGCAGGCTGGCGCGACCGGCACCTCCAGCAGCGTCTCGCCAAGGACCCCCCCTCCGTTCTGCTCGCGCACACGCACCAGCTTCGTCTTGCGCTCGCCCTGCGGCGACTGAGCGGAGTAGTACAGCAGCAGCGAGAGCGGCTTGGCGCCCGGCTCGACGGTCAATCCGACGAGGCCGAGCTCGCTGACGAAGCCGCGCTCGGCCTCGATGCGAAGGTCCGGCACGGCGAAGAACGGCTTGGGGTCGAGAACACCGTCGCGGATGACGCGCACGAGCCCCGTGAACTGCTCGGCGACGAAGATGCGGCCATCGGCTGCGCCGTCGAACGCGGGCGGATTCGCCAGCCCCGTAGCGACCGACTCGATGCGGTAGCCGAAGGGGAGCGCCGCGTACGTGTACGGCGGGTCGCGCCGCGGAATGCCGTCATCCGCGGATTGCAGCACAGCTACGACCGTCGGATCGAATTGCGGTCGCGTGGTGTCGGCGCCCGCGGTGACGGCTGGAGTCGCGCCGAGAGGCACGGGCGTGTCACGGGCGACGGACGACTCCGCGTTGCAGCCGGTGAGCATCACGAGAATAAGAGGAAGCGCCGCCAGGAGCGGCGCGATGTGGCGTGGCCGGAAGCAGGGGTGCACAAGACACGGTATCGGCAGCGGCCATGTTCGTTCAAGTATGTGTCAAGACTTGTGGCCGACAGCCAGGAGGTTTACGCGGAAGTTCTTCAGTAGGCCGACGCGATTCACAAGGCGCTCGTACGCGACGCCCAGCGCATACGTTGGAGTGCTGAAGGCCAGATACTCGGGCTCCGTCTCGAACTGCTCGATGCGATCGACCGCGAGGCCGGCCCGCTCGTAGAGCGAGCGCAGCCGCCCGGCCGTGTTGGCCTTGTAGGCCGTGGGGAAGATGTCGTGGGCGTCGACGCCGCGCCATTGGTTGAACTTCAGGTGAAACGAGTGGGGAAGCAGCGCGCTGCTGACGGTCACGTAGTGCCAGCGGTTCGGCGTCAAGATCAGCAGCCGCCCGCCCGGCTTCAGCACCCGCGACAACTCGCCAAAGACGCGCTCCGGCTGCGTCAGGTGCTCGGCGACGTGGCTGCTGATCGCGACGTCGAACGTGGCGTCATGGAACGGCAGGGCGCCGAGATCGGCGCGGGCGGCAGTGTCGACGTTGCGGTTCCCCCGCGGCTCCGTCGTGACGTCGATACCGATGATGAGCCGCGGCCGCTGGCGCGCGTCGAAGTGGTACTGGAACACGCGCCCCGAACCGCATCCGGCGTCGAGCATGACGTCGCCGGCCCGCACGTAGTCGTGGATCACGTCCGAGAAGCGGTCGTACATCCCGCGGAAGTGGGGCGGGTAGAAGCGGTCGCGCAGCTCTTGTTTGCGGAAGCCCAGGGCCGGTTTATGCACAGATGGACAGATTATACAGATGGAGTGATCGAGTGCGTTGGTCGCTACGGCCAGAGGACTGCGGCGATCGAGCCAACCACCATAAAGGCGGCCATGGCAAACCCGAGAATGATGACCGGGTGTGGAAGATTCCGTATGCGGCGTCGCTCAAGCACGAGAGCGCCCTCAGGAAGAACGAGCCGTCGACGCAGCGCCTCCGTGCCACGCGAGCTACGCAGCGCGCGTCCTATTTCGCTCGGGGCGCCGAAGTCACGGAAGGCGGCGAGGAGCGCATCGTCGGGCGAGAGGCCGGAGAGTTCGTGTTCGCGGGCGGCGTCGCGGATGTGGGCGCGCAGCTCGTCGCGAGCGGCCTGCTGCTCGGCGAAGGGGCCGCCCATCGCCCACGACAGTTCGTTGAGGTAACGGTCAAGCCTCTCCTCGCGCGGCGTCATCGCTTGCCTCCGCCTCCGTCGAGGACCTTCGCCATCGCGCGGGCAAACGCCGTCCATTCGCGGCGCTTCGCCTTCAGCTCGGCGCGGCCCGCGGCGGTGATGGCGTAGCGTTTCCGGCTGGGCGTGCCGACGGACTGCTCCCACTCCCCGCTGATCAGGCCGCGGTCCTCAAGCCGGTGCAAGATGGGATAGAGGACTCCCTGGCCGAGCTTGAGCGCGTCGTCGGTGCGCCGCTGCATCTCCTTCGCGATCTGGTAGCCGTGCAGCGGTCCCTCGCCGAGGATGGCGAGGACGACCGTGGCTGTATTGCCCTTGAGGAGCTCGCGGTCGAAGCGGGAGGTTGCGGTCATGAGCGTCTCAGGCTGTCAGCTTGTCAGCCGTTCAGGAGTATAAGGAATCGCGCGCTGCGGGTTATCGATGGCGCCATTGCGGCGCTTGCCCGTCTGCACCATGATGCCCGTCTTCGTCACCTCGACCTCCATCGTGTCCATGGATCGCGGCGCGGGCCCGAAGAACCGCACACCGGCCTTCGTGTAGGTGCTGCCGTGGCACGGACACAAGAAGTCGCCCCTTCGCTGGTCGTCGTCGTGCGGCGAGACGAAGTCGCCGCGCCACGGCACCGTGCACCCCAGGTGCGGACACTTCCACCAGAGCGCCAGCAGACCGCCCGCCGACGGCGCCTCGTCCGCGGCGTGCCGCCCCTCGTCCGGCGCCAGGTTCACCAGCAGGAAGTGCCCCTCGACGTTCTGCACCGGAGGGTCGCCCGGCTTCGGGATCCGCCACGCCGGCACAGCCACCGGCCCACCGAACCCCGCGAGCCCGCGCGGATACAGCGAATTGACGATCGATGCACCTGCGCCCGCTAGCATCGTTGCCAGTGCCGTGAAGAACCCCAGACGGAGGACGCCGCGGCGACTGACCCGGACGGGCGTGGCCGACGCTGGGATCACGGTCTGGGCCGGGGCGCCCGGGTGCGGATGGACGACGGTCGATGGGGTACGCATGGCGGCCTCCTATGACTGGCATCTAGATGCCAATACTATCTATACCACAAGACAAGGGTCCCCTCCCACTCAGCTTCGATCGGGGGCGTGATATACTCCTTGCGTTCTGAACGCTGTAGTCCGGACCTGGGGCCACGGCCGCTCGCGCGGGGCCCCAAATCTATGTCCGGAAGGATGGGAGTCCCATGGTTACGGAAACCGCACCTTCCCCTATCTCGATGAAGGCCCTGCTCGAAGCCGGCGTCCACTTCGGTCACCAGACCCACCGGTGGGACCCGCGCATGAAGCGCTACATCTTCACCGAGCGCAACGGCATCCACATCATCGACCTCCAGCAGACCGTGCCGCTGATGCAGCAGGCGATGGACTTCGCCCGCAGCGTCTCCTCGCGCGGCGATTCGATCCTCTTCGTGGGCACGAAGAAGCAGGCCCAGGAGTCGATTGAGGTCGAGGCCACCCGCAGCGGCTCGCCTTTCGTGACGACGCGCTGGCTGGGCGGCACGCTGACCAACTTCCAGACGATCGAGGGCCGCATCGACTACCTGGTGCGGCTCGAAGACCGCTACCAGCGCGGCGAGCTGGGCCTGCTGATCAAGAAGGAAGCGGGGAAGCTCATCCAGGAAATGGAGAAGATGAACCGCTACTTCGGCGGCATAAAGAACATGCGCCGCCTGCCGGGCGCGCTGTTCATCGTCGACCCGCCCATGGAGCGCATTGCCGTCACCGAGGCGATGCGCATGCGCATCCCCATCATTGCCATGTGCGACACGAACTCGAACCCGGACGAGATCGAGTACCCGATCCCCGCGAACGACGACGCGATCCGCGCCGTGAAGCTGGTGGCCAGCAAGATCGCCGACGCGATCAGCGAGGGCCGCAATATCCAGAGCTACGCGTCGGAGGCGACCGATACCGAGGGCCTGGATATCGGGTCCTTCACCGCTTCCGGGCGGTTCACGGCCGACCCGAACGATCCGGGCCCGCAGGCGCCCCAGGCCGAGGAGGCGCTCGCCGAGCGGCCCGCCGGCGAAGCTCCGGCGCCAGGCGCCTAGGCCACGCACGTCACCAAGAACGAACGGAACGAGGCTGGCCTCGTCCCTCGGGATAAGGAAGGAACACTTACGTGGGGATTTCAGCCGACGACGTCAAGCGCCTAAGGGAGCTCACTGGCGCGGGCGTTATGGACTGTAAGCGCGCCCTGGAAGCAACGGATGGCGATGTAGACAAGGCGGTCAAGTGGCTGCGGGAGCAGGGCGTGGCGGGGGCTGACAAGAAGGCCGGACGCGAGACCAGCCAGGGGATCATCGACTCCTACATCCACGCGGGCGGCCGCATCGGCGTGCTCGTCGAAGTCAACTGCGAGACCGACTTCGTGGCCCGCACCGATGCCTTCAAGGCGCTGGTCCACGACATCGCCATGCAGATCGCCGGCATCCCGACGACCCTCGCCATCACCGAGGACCAGCTCCCGGCCGACGCCGAGGGCTCGGCCGAGGAAACGGTGCTCATGAAGCAGGCGTTCATCAAGAACTCCTCGAAGACCATCGAGGACCTTGTGAAGGAGACTATCGCCGCGACGGGGGAGAACATCCGCATCCGGCGGTTCACGCGATTCGAGCTTGGCCAGTAGGAGCGCACAGATGGGCGATGCCCCATACAAGCGCATCTTGTTGAAGGTGAGCGGGGAAGCCCTGATGGGCGACCTCGCCTTCGGCATCGATCCCGGCGCCGTCAACCGCATTGCGGCGCAGATCAAAACGGCCAGCGACCTCGGCATCCAGGTCGCTGTTGTCGTCGGCGGCGGCAACTTCTGGCGCGGCGCCCAGGCCAGCCAGTTCGGCATGGACCGCGCCACGGCCGACTACGCCGGCATGCTGGCGACCGTCATCAGCGGCCTGGCCCTGCAGGATGCCATCGAACACGCCGGCGGCGACGTCCGCACCCAGACGGCGATTCCCATCCAGTCCGTCGCCGAGCCGTATATCCGCAGGCGCGCGATGCGACACCTCGAGAAGGGGCGCGTCGTGATCTTCGCCGGCGGGACGGGCAACCCGTTCTTTACCACCGACACGGCCGCGGCCCTGCGGGCTGTCGAGATCGAGGCCGATGTGCTGCTCATCGCCAAGAACCGGGTGGACGGCGTGTACGACGCGGACCCGCGAAAGGTGCCCCACGCCCGGCGCTTCTCCAGCCTGTCGTACATGGACGCCATCAGCCGCCGGCTGGAGGTGATGGACACCACGGCGCTCACGCTCTGCATGGAGAACAAGCTGCCGATCGTCGTGTTCGACGTGGCCTCGCCGAACGGGATCGTCGAGGCGGCCCGCGGCGACGGGATCGGCACCTCGGTGGGTGAGGCCGAATCGGTGCTGGCGTAGTGGCTGGCGCGCTCGGCCGAGGTACCATGGGCCGGTTGGAGGACTCTCAAGGATGATCGAGGAGACGCTGAAGGACGCCGACCACCGGATGCAGAGCGCCGTGGGCGCCCTGGACCGCGAGATGAACGCGATCCGCACGGGACGCGCCCGTCCGGCGCTGGTCGAGTCCCTGAAGGTGGAGTACTACGGAACCCCCACGCCACTGAACCAGATGGCGACGATCAACGCGCCCGAGCCCCGCATGATCACCATCCAGCCGTTCGACAAGACGCAGCTCGGGACCATCGAGAAGGCGATCCTGAAGAGCGACCTGGGTCTGACGCCGACGAACGACGGCAACATCATCCGTCTGGTCATCCCCGCGCTCACGGAGGACCGCCGCAAAGAGCTCGTGAAGCAGGTACACAAGAAGGCCGAAGAGGCGCGGGTCGCCGTCCGCAACGTGCGGCGAGACTCGCTGGAGCACCTGCGCAAGGCCCAGCACGACAAGGCGATCACCGACGACGACGAACGCCGGGCACAGGACCGGCTGCAGAAGATCACGGACAAGTTCGTCGCCGAGGTCGACAAGCACGGCCAGGCGAAGGAGAAGGAGCTGCTCGAGGTCTGAGGGAACAGGGCGTAGGGGATGGTCCCCTCCCGCCCCGCCCGCTACTCGACACGCATCTCGATGACACCACGACTGCTTCGACGAGGCAAGGCGGCACCGAAGGCGAAGGCTTCGCCGAACGGGACGGTCGCGCGTCCGGACCTCCGGCCTCCGGCCTCCAGGCGACCCAGAACGATCCCCCGCCACGTCGCCATCATCATGGACGGCAACGGACGCTGGGCGAACGAGCGCGGGCTCTCGCGCCAGAAGGGACACCGGGCCGGCGCCGAGAACATCCGCCGCGTCATCCGCGGCATGGGCGAGCGCGGCGTCGAAGTCCTGACGCTGTACGCGTTCTCGACCGAGAACTGGACGCGGCCTCGTACCGAGGTCAGCGCACTCATCCGGCTCATCCCGCGCTTCATCAAGAGCGAGCTGAAGGAGCTGCACGAAAACGGCGTGCGGCTCGTACACATCGGCGATCTGCAGGCGTTGGACCAGAACATCCGGAAGCAGGTCGAGGACGCGATCGAGCTCACGAAGGGCAACAGGCGCATGACGGTGGCGCTCGCCTTCAACTACGGCGGGCGGACGGAGATCGTCGAAGCCGTGCGCCGGATCGTGGCGGAGAAGACGCCCGCGGCACGCATCGACGAGGCGCTGCTATCGTCGCACCTCTACACCGCGGCGATCGGCGACCCCGACCTCATCGTGCGGACAGCCGGCGAGATGCGGCTCTCGAACTTCCTGCTCTGGCAGGCGGCCTACGCCGAGTTCTACTCCACTCCTGCCTATTGGCCCGATTTCGACGGCGCCGAGATGGACCGGGCGCTGGATGCGTACGCGCAACGTGTGCGCAAGTTCGGTGCGGTGGAGCCTCGGGCCGTCCGGAACGGCGCGAAACCCTCGAAGTGAGCCGCACGTGTTAGGGCAGCGCGTGGCCAGCGCGGCCGCCGGCATTCCCGTAATCCTGCTGCTCATCTGGTTCGGCGGTCCGTGGTACCTCGCCGCGGTCTGCGCCGCGCTCGCGGTGGCCTCGGTGGAGTTCCAGCACGCGCAGGGGCGGCGGTGGCTCGACCCCACCGGCCTCCTCATAGCCGCCATCGTCGCGGGCATCGCTGTCGGGGCGTACATCGGACGTCTCGAGTGGCTGCTGTGGCTGGCGGCGGGTGCCGTGATCCCGGCCGTCGCCGTCGCGGTGAACCCCGTTGATGCGACGCCGGGCTCCGCACGGGGCGACGAGTTGCGGCGCGCGGTGGCGTGGACGGCCGGCGGCGTGGCGTACTTGGGAGTGTTGGGCGGCACGCTTGTCATGCTGCGCCAGGTGGAGTTCGACGGGCGCGACTGGGTCTACGTCGCGGTGCTGGGCACGTTCGCGACCGATACCGGCGCCTTCTTCATCGGCCGTGCGGTGGGCCGCCACCTGTTGGCCCCCACGATCTCCCCCAAGAAGACGGTCGAGGGGTTCCTCGGCGGGTGGATGACCGGCTTCGCCGCCGTGGTCGCGGCCGCGTACGCCTTCCGCGCCGGGAGCGACCTCGTGTTCGAGCCGTGGCACGTGGTGGTGCTGGGCCTCACCCTGCCGCTCGCGGCGACCGTCGGCGACCTCGTCGAGTCGGCGATGAAGCGCGCCCGTCACATCAAGGACGCGAGCGAGCTCATCCCCGGCCACGGCGGCGTCCTGGACCGCCTCGACTCGATCCTGTTCACCTTCCCCACGGTGTTCTTGTTCGTGGAGTATGTCGTGAGCCGCTAGCCGTCAGTCGTGAGCAATGATGCGATGCGCGAGGAATCGCGACGCCAGCACGATGCTGATGAGCCCCGGCATGAGCAGTACCAGAATGGAAATCTCCGTGGGGAAATCAACGCCGAAACCTGCGTACAGGCCGAGAAGCAAGTAGAAGCCGATCCAGGCGCCGAATGCCAGGCAGAGTGGTATCACACCCACGAGAACAATGGTGAGCAATGCTCCCCGAATCATGCGGCAAGTATGACAGCGACGGACGACCGGGAGACATGCGGACATGCGCCGTCGGAGTGGTCGACCCGTCCCGGGGCGAGCCTCGATTCTCGATGTGCTAGGGTAGACCGATGGCTGTAGCACCCATTCGCGTCGCCGTCCTGGGCTCCACCGGGTCCATCGGCCGCCAGACGCTCGACGTCTTCCGCCAGCTTCCCGGCCGCTTCCGCGTCGTCGGGCTCGCCGGGGGCAACAACACCACCCTCCTCGAAGACCAGTGTCGCGAGTTCAAGCCGAACGTCGTCTGCTGCACCGATAGAGCGCAGCACATGGCCATCAAGGCCGCCGCCGGCCCGAAAACACGCTGGGCGCCGCTCGAGGAGATGGCGGCGCATCCCGACGTCGACATCGTCGTCGTCGCCACGGTGGGGGCGGCCGGATTGGGCGCGACGCTGGCGGCCCTGCGCGCGGGGAAGGCCGTCGCGCTGGCCAACAAGGAAGTATTGGTCATGGCCGGCCACATCGTCACCGCCGAGGCCGAGCGCGGACACGGCGAGTTGCGCCCCGTCGACAGCGAGCACAGCGCGATCTGGCAGTGCCTGTGGGGCGAGGACATCGCGTCGGTCCAGAGGATCATCCTGACGGCGTCCGGCGGCGCGTTCCGCGACAAACCGGTGCGCGAGCTGGACCGCGTGACGCCGCGCGAGGCGCTGAAGCACCCCACCTGGGACATGGGACGCAAGATCACCATCGACTCCGCGACGTTGATGAACAAGGGGTTCGAGGCGATCGAGGCGCGGTGGCTGTTCAACGTGCCGATGGACCGCATCGAGGTCGTGATGCATCGCGAGAGCATCGTTCACTCGCTGGTGGAGTTCGCCGACGGCAGCATGAAGGCCCAACTCGGCGAACCAGACATGCGCCTGCCGATCCAGTGCGCACTCACGTACCCGGAGCGGCTGCCGTCGGCCGGCGTACCGCGCCTGAACCTCGGCCGGACGAAGGCCCTCCACTTCGAGGCGCCGGACCTGGGCCGCTATCCGTGCCTGCGCCTGGCGCTGGACACGGGCGCGAAGGGCGGCACATGGACGGCGGTACTGGCCGCGGCCGACGAGGTCGCGGTCGAGCAGTTCGCCTTAGGGGCGATCGCCTTCACCGACATACCGAAGGTCGTGGACGCGGCGCTCTCGGCCCACACCGGAACGGCCGATCCTACCCTGGAGGTCGTGCTCGAAGCCGACGGCTGGGCGCGGTCGTTCACGCTCGACCGGTGTGGGGCGCTGCAGGCGGCCGGGAGGCGCTGAACCCGCAGGGCGGCGGGATCGTATTATGAAGTAGAAGCCCCCGGGCGACAGCCGACGGCCCGTGTTCAAGCGCTCGCGATGGCGGGCGCTCCGTTATGTGAGGTTACTTGGACATCCTTCTCCACTACTTCCTGCCGTTCTTCGGCATCCTGCTGGGCCTCATCGTCCTCCACGAGGGGGGCCACTACGTCACCGCGAAGATCTTCGGCGTGCGCGTGCTCGAAGCGGGCATCGGCCTGCCGCCGCGCATCTGGGGTTTCCGCTGGCACGACACCGACTACACCATCAACGCCATCCCTCTGGGAGCCTTCGTCCGCATGCTGGGCGAAGAGGACCCGGAGGCGCAGGAGGAGGGCGTCGAGCCCGTCCGCCCGGGCCAGATGAACCCGCAGAGCCTGGCGGCGCAGCCGAAGTGGAAACGCACGATCATCATCGGCGCCGGCGCGTTCATGAACTTCGTCGTGGCCATCGTGTTGTTCACGATCAGCCTCATGATCCCGCACCCCGAGTCGATCAGCGGCGCCCAGATCGCCGCTGTCGCACCAGGAGGCCCGGCAGAGCAGGCCGATCTGCAGGCCGGCGACCACATCCTGAAGATCAACGGCCGTAACGCCGAGAGCACGAACGAGACCTCCTACTTGATTCAGCTCGGCAGGGGAAGCACGATCGATTTCACCGTCGAACGTCGCGACCCCATCACCGGCAACACCGAGATCCTCGAGAAGTCCGTGTACGCGCGCTGGGATCCGCCGAGCTACGCTGACGAGTGCGGCGTGGAGCAAACCCAGGGCCCGACGGGCATCCAGATCGATGCGATCTCGAAGGCGCCCTACAGCTACACCGGCGACGAGCTAGCGAAGCTGAAGGAAGGAGCGAAGGATGCCGCATCCGACTACCACAGCAAGGTGGCGCCGGGTTCACCCGCGTGGTGCTACGGTGGCAGCGACTTCGGTTTTCTTGGCCTGAGCGCCGCACGGTGCGACACGCTGCCGGACGATGTCCGCGCAGAGGCCGCGGCTCTAAAGGCCGAGCTCTTCCAACAGGCGGAGGATCCCTGTTTCACCTTCCAGCCCCCAACTCCCTACGAGATCATCACCGAGAACCGATGGGAGGCGCCCTGGGAGGCCGCACCCCACGCGTTCCGGTTGAGCTTCGAGTCGTTGATCCTCACCCGGAACCAGATCTGGATGCTGGTCCGCGGCTTCAACGGCTCGTCGCCGCTGGCCGGCCCCGTCGGCATCGCGCAGGTCACCGGGCAGGTGGTGAAGGAGGCGGGCTGGCTGCCACTGCTGACGCTCGCCGCCTCGATCAGCATGAGCCTGGCGCTCTTTAATGCGCTGCCTATTCCGATGGTGGATGGCGGCCGCCTCTTCTTCATCCTGATCGAGTTCCTTCGCGGCGGCCGGCGCATCGCACCCGAGAAGGAGGCGCTGGTACACTTCGTGGGGTTCGTGGCGCTGATCCTCTTTGCGGTCGTCGTCACGTACTTCGACATCATACGCATCATAGGTGGAGACAGCCTGATCCGATGATGAGCCCGCGACGCCAGTCCAAGCCCGTCTTCGTCGGCGACGTGCAGATCGGCGGCGACGCGCCCATTGCCGTCCAGTCGATGTGCGCGACCATCACCGAAAACGTCGATGCCACGGTCGCCCAGCTCGACCAGCTCAAGGAGGCCGGCTGCGACGTGGTACGCATCGCCGTGCCCGACAGGGCCGCCGCCGACGCGCTTCCGGAGATCGTGCGCCGCAAGCCCCTTCCCATCATCGCCGACATCCACTTCGACTACCGCTGGGCGCTCGCCGCCATCGACGCTGGCTTCGACGCCCTGCGCCTCAACCCCGGCAACATCCGAGACGCCGAGAAGGTGAAGCTCGTCGCACAGAAAGCGAAAGAGCGCGGCATGCCGATCCGCATCGGCGTGAACGCGGGATCCCTGCCGCCGATCCGCGCCCTGGCCGATGGCGAGATGCCCCCGTCGCTGCCCGACCGCATGGTCGAGGCGGCCTTATGGGAGATCAAGGTCCTCAACGACGTGGACTTCGACGACATCAAGATCTCGATGAAGGCGTTCGACGTCCCGACGATGGTCGAGGCCTACCGCCGTCTCGCGCCGATGGTGCCGTATCCGCTGCACCTGGGCGTGACGGAGGCCGGCACGCCGCGCGCGGGATCGGTGCGCAGCGCCATCGGTATCGGCATCCTCCTCTCGGAGGGCATCGGCGACACGATCCGCGTGTCCCTGGCCGCCGATCCGGTCGAGGAAGTGCCCGTGTGCTGGGACATCCTGAACTCCCTGAACCTCCGCAGGCGCGGCGCCACGCTCGTCGCCTGCCCCACGTGCGGCCGCATCGAGATCGAGCTGATCCCGCTGGCCAACAAGGTCGAAGAGCACTTCACCAGGCGCGGCAAGGCCATCACCGTCGCCGTCATGGGCTGCGTGGTGAACGGACCGGGCGAGGCGAAGATGGCCGACCTCGGGATCGCCGGGGGCAAGGGCCGCGGCGTAATCTTCAAGAAGGGTGAGATCGTCCGCACCGTCGACGAGCCCGAGTTCCTCACCGCCCTCATCGAGGAGGGCGAAAAGATCATCGCCGACATCGAGGCCGGCATCTACACGCCGGTCTCACACGCCGGCGACGAGGTCATCCCCTTGATGGAAGTGCGGTAGGACTCCGGTATCCCGGTTATGGCGTGTGAGGTTGTATGGTCGTCGATAGGCGGCCTTTTCTGATTCGAGGGGCACAGACATGGCACACGACTGTGAGATCTGCGAGCAGTTTCCTCGAATGACCGCGGACAATCCGTACTTCATCGCGGGGCTGGAGTCCGGGTACGCCGTCCTCGGCTGGAACCAGATCTACCCGGGCTACACGCTATTCCTCTCGAAGACGTGCGCGCCCGAGCTGCACGACCTTCCCCCGGACACACGAGCGCGCTTCCTCGAAGAGATGGCCATCGTCGCCGAGGCCGTATTCCGCGCTTTCTCACCGCGCAAGTTGAACTACGAGCTGCTCGGCAACTCTGTCACGCACCTGCACTGGCACCTCTTCCCGCGCTACGCCGGCGACCCGAACCCGCAATGGCCCATATGGAACAACGAGGCGTACATCCAGGCGCCCCGCCGCACGCCAATCGAACCCGAGCGCCTCGCGGAGATGCGTGCCCGCGTCCAGCGCGCGCTGTCGGAGCTGCGGTGACCATGGCCACCCGCAAGAGCAGCAAAACGAGCATGAGCCTCTCGCGGCTGAAGATCCTGGCAGCCGGAGAAGAGGCTCCGTACCAGGAGCTCACTGTCGAGCTGCTCGCCTCGGGCGACCGGCTCGCCCGCGAAGCCGCGCTCGAGGCGCTGCTCGAGCGCCCGCTTCCCGGCATGCGAGACCAGCTCCGCGCCCTGTTCGATGAGCTCTCGGGCGCGAGCGACAAGCTCGATCCTGGCGCGCACCTTCGCGAACGCATCGCGCAACTGCTGCTGACCTTCGAAGACACGCGCGACCTCGATGTCGGCTTGCGCGCCAGCGAGACATACGAGAAATCAATGGGCGTCGATAGCACGGCCAACCTCCGTGCGCTGGGACTGAAGCTCGTGGCGATGGCCGATCTCGATGTCTTCCCGTACGTAGCCGCGGAGCACGTCAACGACGCGGGCTCCTGGTCCCCCGAACCCGCGAACACCGCCCTTCAGCTCCTCGCGAGCACGGGAAACCAGGTCGCGGTGTACCAGTGGCTCGTGGCCGGCGAGCACGACCCCGCGCTCATCGAAGCGGCGTTGGGCCTGTTGTCTGATGCGCCCGCGTCAGTCCTGTCGAGGTGTGTCGGCCGTCTCGCCCACGGCGCACTCGCGAGAAAGGACGAGCCTCTCCTCACCAAACTGGCCGAGACCATCGTCGAACGCGAGCTGGAGGACTCGTACGATGTATTGCCGTCCATCATGCGCGGCGCCATTAGCAAGGAGCTGTACGCATACCTTGCGTTGCTGCTTGCGAGCACGAACCGCCCGGGCCTGCTGGCGATCCTCGATGCCGAGATGTCCGACGTGCGACGAAGGTCTGCCATCGCCGCCGCTCTCCGCGTGCGGACAACGCCGGAGCAAGAGGCGATACTGAAACGCTGGGAGGAGGCGTGACACAGACGGTGACACACATTGCGCAGTTCGCCCTGCCGAAAGTCACGCGCTCGCGCCGCCGCCTGAATTCGATGGTTTTCCCTCCTTAGATCCAACCGCCTCCGACGATACCGTCGTCATGATGTCATCGCTCGCCGGATCGACACGAAGCCACCGGGCACGCAACCGCACCCGCACCGTGATGCACGCGGCCGGCGCCGCCGCCGTCCTGCTGTTCGCGGGCGTTGCGCTCGCCGACGCATCGAGTGGCGTCACCGATCTGCCCAGCAGCGTGAAGCTCGAGCAGTGGGAAACGCAGCCCACGGGCAACTGGATCACGGGCGCCCTCCAGCACAACAACTCCGACTACATCGAGGGCGAGGCGGTACCGTTTCGCCTCGTGATCCCGTCGGGCGTCGGCCCGGGTCAATACATGTTCTCCGTCTGCAGGAACTACGAGAACGGGACGAGGCGCGGTTACCTGTACCTGGCCCCGTACGACACCGACCGCCCCGCCGCTCCGGGCGGCGCCGTCGGCTCCACATCCGGCAACTTCTCGGCCGTGAACGCGACCATCGACGCCGTGAACGAGGTCGAGGCGCGCGGCGCCTGCAAAGCCGGCGACCGCGAGACCATCGTCACGATCACCAAGGCCACCGGCGAGGCCTACGTGCTCTGGGGCGGCCACCTGGCATCGCCTCTCGACCCCGGCGTCGGCCCAGGCAACAGCGCCGCTGCATGGCCGGGCGCCAGCCTCCACATGAAGATTCTCAAGCCGTCGAAGGACGTCGCCATCCAGACGTGTACCACCGGCAAGACCCCGACGCCCGCCGGCACCGCGACCGCGACCAAGACGAAGGTATCGAAGACGAAGACCGTCACCATGACGGCATCACCAGCGGTGACTTCTACGGGCACACCGACGCAGCCACCGCCCTCGAACACGCCGCAGCCTTCGAGCACCACGCCGCCCGAACCGACGACCACAGGCACCCCCGTACCGACGGACACCCCTCCGCCCACCGCCACACCCACCGCCACACCGTCGGCAACCGACACGCCGGCACCCACCGCCACACCGACGCCAACGCCCACTCCAACCGAGACGCCCACCGACACCCCGGAGCCGACGAACACGCCCGCGGCCACCGCCACCGGCACGCTCGCGGCCACGAACACGCCCGGCGCCACGGCGACCGGTACGGCGACGCCGACCACGCCTGCTGAGACCGCAACGCGGACCGCCACGCCGGCAACACCGACCGCGACAGCGCCGCCGTTGACCGCGACGGTCATCGCCCAGGAGGCCGCGACCGCCACCGCCGTCAGCGAGATCGCCGGGACGGAGCGCCTGCCGCGCCAGATCCCGAGCTTCGGCACCTGCGACGGCGACGACGGCGACGTGCCCTGGCTCCTGATCGTGATCGGCGGCATCGGGCTGGTCGCGATCGCCGCTGGTGGGACGATATTCGTAACGCAGCGCGCCCGCTCGTAGACGCCCCGCGCGAGAACCGCGAGCATGCGCGCCGTGCCCGTACGGCGCCCCGGCCCTACACTGCCGCCATGTCGAAGTACATCCTGGCGCTCGACCAGGGCACCTCGTCCTCTCGCGCGATCCTGTTCGACCACGATGGCACGCCGGTGAAGCGGGCGTCGTTCGAGTTTCCGCAGATCTACCCGCAGCCCGGATGGGTGTCGCACGACCCGCAGGCGATCTGGAACTCGCAGCTCAACGCTGCCCACAAAGTGCTCGGCGACGGTCGCACCTCCGTGCACGACGTGGCCGCCATCGGCATCACCAACCAGCGGGAGACGACGGTCGTCTGGGACCGCGGCAGCGGCCGTGCGATCAACGACGCCGTCGTGTGGCAGTGCCGCCGCACCGCGGACATCTGCGAAGGGCTTCGCGCCCGTGGCCTCGAGTCCGAGGTCCGCGCGCGCACCGGTCTCCTCATCGACGCCTACTTCTCCGGTACGAAAGTGCGCTGGCTGCTGGACAACAGCGGCCAGGACGGACAAGCCCGAGCCCAGAAGGGGCAGCTCGCCTTCGGCACCGTCGACTCCTGGCTGATCAACAAGCTCACCGCCGGCAAGAAGCACGTCATCGACGCTACCAACGCCTCGCGCACCATGCTGTACAACCTGCGCGACGGCGCCTGGGACAGCTTCCTTCTCGGCGAACTCAACATCCCGGCCGCGATCCTGCCGGAGGTCGTCGATAGCAGCGGCATCGTCGCCGAGTCGGAGCCCTCCGTCTTCGGACGTCCCATCCCCATCGCGGGCATCGCCGGCGACCAGCAAGCGGCGCTCTTCGGACAGGGCTGCTGGGACGCCGGCAGCGCCAAGAACACCTACGGCACCGGCTGCTTCATTCTCCAGCACACCGGCGCTACGCCCGTCTTCTCGCAGAACGGCCTGCTGACCACCGTCGCGACGCGCATCGGCGGCGTGCAGGCGTTCGCCGTCGAAGGCAGCATCTTCATCGCCGGCGCGGCCGTGCAGTGGCTCCGCGACGGCCTCGGCATCATCAAACACGCCTCCGAAAGCGAGGCCCTCGCCGCTTCGGTGCCGAGCAGCGACGGCGTGTACGTCGTGCCGGCTTTCGCGGGCCTTGGCGCGCCGCACTGGGACATGTACGCGCGCGGCACGATCACCGGCATCACCCGCGGGACCACGGCTGCGCACATCACCCGCGCCACGCTGGAGTCGATCGCACTGCAGACGCTGGATGTCGTCGAGCTGATGGAACGTGAGACCGGTGTGCGCATGGCCGAGCTTCGCGTTGACGGCGGCGCTGTCGAGAACAACCTCCTCATGCAGATGCAGGCCGACGTCCTCCAGCGTCCCGTCGTGCGCGCGGCCACGCCTGAGACCACGGCCCTGGGCGCCGCGTACCTGGCCGGCCTCGCCGTCGGCTTCTGGAAGGACCGCGACGAGATCGCGGGCATCTGGAAGAACGGCGGTACCTTCGAGCCACGCATGTCCCCGTCCGAGCGTGACGCGCTAGTTTCGGGATGGCGCCGCGCCGTCGAGCGCGCGAAGGGTTGGGCGGCGGAGGTCGCCGGTTGAGACCCAGCGTCGCCGAAGTCTCCAGGCAATCGTTCGACGTCGTCGTGATCGGCGGCGGCATCAACGGCGCCGGGATCGCGCGCGAAGCCCAGCTCGCCGGATACCGGACGCTGCTCATCGAGCGCGACGACTTCGGCGCCGGCACGACCTCCCGCGCCACACGCCTGATCCACGGCGGCCTGCGCTACCTCGAGCACGGCGAGTTCGGCCTCGTGTACGAGTCCCTCCACGAGCGCGAAACGCTGGTGCGCGAAACGCCGCACCTCGTACACCCGCTGCGTCTGCTGGTGCCGGTGTACGCGGGCGACGCGCGCCCCGGCTGGAAGGTGCGCGCGGGGCTCGTCCTGTACGACCTGTTCTCGCTGCGCAAGTCGCTTCCCTGGCACAAGGCGATGCCCGAGCGCGCGCTGGCCGAGTACGAGCCCGGCCTCAACCGCGATGGCCTCCGCGCCGCCTTCCTCATGTCCGACGCGCAGGTCGAGTTCCCCGAGCGCCTCGTCGCCGAAGCCGTCCGCGACTTCGTCGACGCCGGCGGCGTCGCCCTCAACCACGCCTCCGTCATCGGCATGACCTCCCCCGGCCACAGACTCCGCGCCGTCCTCGTCCGCGACGAGGTTGGTGTGGCACAGCCGGCCCCCCCTGCCGATGCAGGGCCCCCGCCTGTGCGGTCGTCGCAGCCGCCTACGACGTACGAAGTCCAAACCAGGGTCGTCGTCAACGCCGCAGGCCCCTGGGTCGACGAGGTCCTCGCCGGCACCGACGCCGAGCGCCACGACCGGCTACTCGGCGGCACCAAGGGCAGCCACCTTGTCGTCGAGTGGCCCGGCGGCCCCACGCACGCCATCTTCGCCTCCGCGAAGGCCGACGGCCGCCCCTTCTTCATCCTTCCCTGGTACAACTACACGCTCGTCGGCACCACCGACCTCCGCTATGACGGCGACCCCTCCGACGCGCGCTGTACACCCGAAGAGCTGGCGTACCTGCTCGACGAGGCGACGCGCCTCTTCCCCTCGACGCCGCTGCGCCATGAGCACGTCCTCTACACTTACAGCGGCGTCCGCCCCCTGCCGTACACCCCGCACGGCGAGGACGAGAGCACCATCCCGCGCAGCCACTTCGTCATCGACCACACGAAGCGCGGCGGTCCCGACGGCCTCCTCTCGATCGTCGGCGGCAAGCTCACCACTTACCGCTCCCTCGCCCGCATCACCATCCCCGCCATCAAGAAGCACTGCCAGCCGAGCAGTGAGCCGCTCGCGACCCGCGCGGACAACCATCCCCGTACGGACAGGTCTTCAGACCTGTCCTCATCCCCGACCACCTCCGCAACCGTATCCCGTGCGGATCCCCTCGCCATGTACGGCTCCCGCCGCCGGGAAGTCGAAGCCCTCATCGCCGCTGACCCCGCCCTCTCCCAGCCCATCTGCGAGCACAACCCCGAGCTCCTTGCCCAGGTCGCCTACGCCGTCGAGCGAGAACAGGCCGTCACCCTCGCCGACGTCCTCCTCCGCCGCCTCCCCGTCGGCTGGAGCAAATGCCATGCCCTCGACGGCGCCGAACGCGCCGCCCGGGTGATGGCGCCGCTCCTGGGCTGGGACGAAGACCGCAATGCCCGCGAGATCGCGTCGTACGAGGCTGAAGTGCGGAGGGTGTGCGTGCCGGCGTAGAATCTCGTTATGCACGCCTCCATGCCCCTCGGCGCGTGTCTGCTGGCCGTTTTCGCGCTGGCTGTGGGCTGCGCGGACCCGGATGAGCCCTCACCGACGCCCGACGGCGCCGCCGTCGCATACTTCGCACAGGTCACGTCGGCGAACGAAACACAAGCGAGTCGGCTCGCTACGCGTGCGGCGGGCTATGACGCTACAGCGGGCTTGCCGACCTATCAGGCCACGCTGAGCAAGGACTATGCGGAGTACGCTGCGGCTCTCGCTGCGATGACTCCTCCCTCCGATGTTGCGGCAACGCACCAGCGACTGGTCGACAATGTGCAGGAGATGGTGACCGACTGGCGGATCTCGTCGGAACTCACAGCCACGCCACCGCCTGATGTACAAGACCGGCTCTTTCGTGGTGCAGACGCGGCGTATCGCGGTGCGCTTGTTGGCTGCCGCGAATTGGCGCGGGCTGCAGCCGCGCACTCGATCGACGCGGACCTCATGTGTGAGGAGGTCTTCGGTGGGAAGAAGTAGTTGGCGCAAGCAGCGCGTGGTGGCGGCGCGCCTCGCCTGGCCCGACGCCCGCATCCCGCACGAAATCGCCGCGTACAAGGCCGAACTGCATCGAGCCTGCGTCCCAGTCGATCACGACTGACCGCCGGGGGACTATACTCGCACTATGCGTATCGGCGCGATGCTCCTGCTCGTTACGTGGTTCGCTGTCTGCACGGCTGTGGCGATCGCCCTCGCCGACGGTCGCCCTCGATATCGCGCCTCAACCCACTTCATCATTGCGAGTCATATGGAATGCTACGGCGGGCCCTGTTCACGAATCGAGGTGATATCCGCCGGTGTGGACCGCGACTGGTCCGGAGATCCCGCACAACACCGAACATTGGCCGTCGTGCCTGGAAGAGTGAGAGGGCTCTGGTACACCTTCGATGGCACAATCAGATACGTCGCAGACTGGTACGAAGGGGGCTGGCCCGACTTCGAACGCCACCGCGAACTCTGGAGTATGGAGCGCGACGGTAGTCACGTCCACCTGATCGACGCCGACTATGCGTTCAACCGACGGCAAATGCACAACGGACGATTGACGGCCCGCCTCGACATCCCACTTCAGTACGACACGAACTACAACGAGCTCGACAAGCTGAAGAGCGTCGCGCCCTACGTTGCCCTCACCTCGCCCGATGGCGAACTCGTGGTGTCGAGGGTGGCAGGCATCGACAGCTCCCAGATCTGCATCAGCACGGCCGATGACTGGGACGTAGACGTGTCCTTTCGCGCGGCGCGCTGCTTCGGTGACGGCCAGTACTCCCTGCCCGTGTGGGTGGCCAACTGATAACTGACACCTACAGCAGCCGCTTCTCCCGCACCCTGGACGGCCTGCTGTCCATCGTCGGCGGCAAGCTCACCACCTACCGCTCCCTCGCCCGCATCACCATCCCCGCCATCAAGAAACACTGCCAGCCGAGCAGTGAGCCGCTCGCGACCCGCGCGGACAACCTTCCCCGTAAGGACAACCATCCCCGTACGGACAACCATCCTCGTACGGACAGGTCTTCAGACCTGTCCTCATCCCCGACCAAGCACGCCGCGCCATCCCGCGAAGATCCCCTCGCCATGTACGGCTCCCGCCGCCGGGAAGTCGAAGCCCTCATCGCCATCGACCCCGCCCTCGCCGAGCCCATCTGCGAGCACAACCCCGAGCTTCTCGCCCAGGTCGCCTACGCCGTCGACCGCGAACAGGCCGTCACCCTCGCCGACGTCCTCATCCGCCGCCTCCCCCTCGGCTGGAGCAAATGCCACGCCCTCGACGGCGCCCAGCGCGCCGCACACGTGATAGCGGCGCGGCTGGGGTGGTCGGAGGAGCGCCTCGTGCGTGAGATCGCCAAGCGGAGGTGCAGCGGGTGTGCGTGCCAGTGGTCTGATACCCCTAGCCGACGCCTTGGCTGCGCAGGAACTCGTCAGGATTGTTCAGGCGAACGATTTCGTTTGCCAGTGGCCTGAGGCTCTCGGCAAACTCCTGCCGTCCAGCAGCCAGATTATTCCGGAGAAAGAAGAAGTGCAGCCACGCGAACGTGTCCGCCAGGTGCGGTGGCTTCTCGCCGTAGCCGCCGAGGAGCGGTCTGATCACGTCT
>DATECV010000018.1:0-4347 GCA_035286725.1 Dehalococcoidia bacterium
GTGCCTGACTTCGACGGCGACGGCGACCACGATGAAGACGACGCGGCCTTCGTGCGGGGCGTGGACATCGCGTTGAACCCCATTACGAAGGAGACGTGCAGCAAGGACCAGAAGCGCCAGCCGGAGTACCTGGTCACGCACGACTATTTCGCGAGCGCGAAGGTGCGCTGCGCGAGCGACGACCGGGCTGTGCTCGTTATGGGCGTCGCCGGCGGCGTGGGCGACCTGAAGGACCGCGACCAGGCGGCGGGGATCCGGGAGATCGTGGACGCGCTGCTGAAGGCATATGAGGACGATCACCGCCAGACGATCGCGATTATCGCGGGGTCGGCGGTGACGGACGCGACCAACGCGAACGGCGCGATGGAGGACTGGCTGACGCACGCGATGCAGGTGTACCTGGACAGGTTCCCGTGCGTGGACGCGGTGCTGGTGGGTTTCAGCCACGGTGGGGTGACGGTGGACGTGGTCGCGGCGCGGCTGGAGGCTGCGTACGCCACCCGGTTGATCGCGGTGGTGGACGTGGACCGGATCAATGAGAGCTACGGCGGGGACCTGACTTCGTGGCCGCAGACGGTCCCGGTGCTGAACGTGTTCCAGCGAAACGAAGTGGGGCTGAGCGGCGTGACGATCGAGGCCGCGAACGTGGTGAACTGGGACGCGAGCGGGGAGAAGGGGCCGAAGAACGGACAGGACGGCGGGCCGCTGGAGCCGGTGCGCCACACGACGCTCGATAACTCCGAATCCGTGCGCGAGTGGATTGTGAACCAGGTGATGCAGCGATCCTGACCTCCCGCGGACCTGCCTCGCGGGTACGGCGTCCTCATGCGACGATGGGCGCATGACGGATGAACGGCCGGGGCGCGACGAGCTGCTCGCCAACGTCGAGCTGTATGGCGTCGGGCGGATCGCGCGGCACATCTTCCTGTGCGCGGACCAGACGGAGCCGAAGTGCGCGCCCAGGGAACGGACGCTCGTCGCGTGGAACTATCTCAAGCGCAGGCTGCAGGAGCTGGGACTGACCTCCGGCGAGCGCATCGTGTATCGGACGAAGGCGAACTGCCTGCGGATGTGCGCGCAGGGGCCAATCGCGGTCGTGTACCCGGACGGAACCTGGTACCACAGCGCGGACCCAGAGGTGCTGGAGCGCATTCTGCAAGAGCACATCATCGGTGGCGTGCCGGTGCGGGAGTTTGTGATCGCGGAGAATCCGCTGGGATAGTCGTTGGGGATTGGCCGTTGGGGGTGGGGCCTGTGCGTGAGGCGGCGCTTAGGACAGGTCTGAAGACCTGTCCGTACGGTGTACGGGCGATAGACAAAAGGCCGGTGTTCGAAGAAACGAAGAGGGCGAGGCCGGTGACCTCGCCCTCTGTTGTTTCCGTGATCGGCGATGCTACTCGGCCGGGGTCTCGGTGGCGACGGGGGTTTCGGTGCCGACGGGCGTCTCGCCCTCGGGGGCTTCGGCGGCGGCCTCTTCGGTCACGAGGCGCGGCGCGGCGACGCGGGCCACGACGACATCGGGGTCCGTGTGTACCGTGATCCTCGTCTCGTCGATGTGCAGGTCGCGGACGTGCAGCGCCTGGTCGAGCTGAGTGAGCACCGTGACGTCGGCCTCGAACTGCGAGGGGATGTCGCCGGGGAGCGCTTCGACTTCGATGGTCTCGATCATCTGGAGCAGCACGCCACCGAACGTCTCAACGGCATCGGAGGCGCCGGTGAGCAGGACCTGGACCTGGGCGCGCATCTTCTCGGTCATGTTGACCTGGTAGAAGTCGACGTGCAGCACCTGGTACGTGGAGGGGTCGCGGGCGACATCGCGGACCACGACGGTGCGCGGGGCGCTCTCGCCATCGACGCGGAGGCTGATGATCTGGTTGCGGGACGAGCCGCGCATCAGGTGGAGCAGTTCGGACGTGTCGGCCTGGACGGCCGTAGACTCGAGCTTGTGTCCGAAGATGTTGGCTGGCGTAACGCCAGCCCGGCGCAGCTTCGCGACGTTCTTGCCCAGCACGGTGCGGGGCGCGGCCTTCAGGTCCTTCGTTGCCATGGTTCTCCTACCCTGTGATGCGGCGAATTCGCCGGATGATCCAGATTCCCAGCACGGCGCCCAGGCCCAGAGTGAACGCCGAGGCGGGCGTGAACGTGGCCCTGACATCGCCCTCGACGCGGCGGGCGAGCACGAAGATCGTGTTCGAGCCGTGCTGCGTGACGTTCTCGGCGATGACGGCGACGGCGGCGCAGTCTCGCATCTGCACGTCGGTGGCGCGGACGCTGAAGACGGCGCTGTCATCGAGGTCCATCGTCTCGCTGCGGACGTCGCGGGCGGCCGCACCCCGCATCTCGACGCGCTCGGCGTCGATGCTGCGGACGGCGCTCTGGTCGATCTCGACGGAATCGCCGGAGACGGCCGAGATAATGCTGCCCGATTCACGGGTCACGGCGGCGAACCTCCTGGACGTATGGGGGTATTCGGCGGCCAGCGGAAAGCGTATCGAAGGGCCATCAGCCCGTCAAATCCTGAGCCTGCGGCTCTATAGGGTTCACCACGGAGACACAGAGGGCACAGAGGCTGGGTCTGGGCGTGATTGAGGCGGCGGTGGCGCTTTCGCATGGAGCGAAATATCTCGCGGGACAGCGTCGCTGCGCTCAGAATAACAGCGCGCCAGATCTGCGCCCGCATGCGATAGCGCCAGCGTCGCCTCTTCCATGATCCCGAGTCGACCTCTGTGTCCTCTGTGTCTCTGCTCGGCGCCCGTGGTGTGGTGCAATTCACTTGTCCAACAGGGCGGCGACGCCGGGCAAGACGCGGCCTTCGAGGAACTCTAACGATGCGCCGCCGCCGGTGCTTACGTGCGCGTACTCGCCGGCGAGGCCGAGGTCCTGGACCATAGCGACGGTCTCGCCGCCGCCGATGACGACGGTGGCGTCCGACGCGGCGAGGAAGCGGGCGACGGCGTGCGAGCCGTGCGCGAAGGCCTCCCACTCGGCAACACCGAGGGGGCCGTTCCAGACCACGGTCTTCACGCCGGCGAGCTTCGCCTCGTAGTCGGCGACGGTCTTCGGGCCGACGTCGAGGATCATCCAGCCGGCGGGGACGGCGGACACGTCGACGGTCTTCACCTGCGCGCCCTCCTCGAACTTGTCGGCGACGACGGCGTCGGCAGGCAGACCGAGCGTGACGTTGCGCCGCTGCGCCTCGGCGAGCACGTCGCGGGCGGTGGCGAGCTGGTCGTCCTCGACGAGCGAGGCGCCGACGCCGACGCCCTGCGCCTTCAGGAAGGTGCTGGCCATGCCGCCGCCGATGAGGAGGACGCTGACCTTCGACAGCAGGTGCTGGAGCACGGCGATCTTCGAGCTGATCTTCGCGCCTCCGATGATCGCGGCGACCGGCGGCTCGGGATTCGTGACGACGCGGCCGAGATAGTCGATCTCCTTCTCCATGAGGAAGCCGGCAACGGCGGGCAGATGCGCGGCGACGCCGGCGGTCGAGGCGTGCGCGCGGTGCGCGGTGCCGAAGGCGTCGTTCACGTAGACGTCGGCGAAGGCGGCGAGCTGCTTCGCGAGCGTGGGGTCGTTCTTCTCCTCGCCGGGCTCGAAGCGGACGTTCTCGAGCATGCAGACGCCGCCCGGGGTGAGCGCGCCGACGGTGGCGCGCGCGGAGGGGCCGACAACGTCGGTCGCGCACGGGACTGGCGCGCCGAGCAGCTCGCCGAGCCGGGCGGCGACGGGAGCGAGGCGCGCGGACTCGACCACCTTCCCGTCCGGGCGCCCCAGGTGCGAGACGAGGACGGTCTTCGCATTGTGGTCGCGGAGGTAGGCGATGGTGGGGAGGGCGGCGCGGATGCGGGTGTCGTCGAGGATGCGGCCGGTGGCCTTGTCGATGGGGACGTTGAAGTCGACGCGGACGAGGACGCGCTTGGCGTCGATATCGACGTCTTTCAGGGTCTTCTTTTGCATTATGTCGCCTCTTTCGAATCTAAAAGTGAGTCTGCTCGGCAGTTTTCGGTTTTTCGCGCGGGCGCCCGGAAGGCCTCCTGCGGTGGCGATGGGGCGGGTGCGTCGGGGCCATGATAGGGAGGGTGGGGGCGGATGTGGAAATGGAGTTTGGATTCGGGGCTGGCACAACTGAAATTGGGCCGGATCTGGTCCGCGCCCGAGACGGCTGGAGGGCGCTTCGTGAAGCACGCGCGCCGACTTGGCCCCATTGACAACGCGAGCCGGCTGGCTCACGATCTGCGCATCGTTAGACACGCATAGCGAGAGGAGCGCTCGTCCATGAACGCGATCGAGGCGATCAAGCTGGCATATGGAGGCTCGCACGATTGGTACCAGGGCACCATCGCGGAT
>DATECV010000019.1:0-2924 GCA_035286725.1 Dehalococcoidia bacterium
CCACCAGGATCACGTCGGCATCCTGGCGCAGGATGGCGCGGAGCCCCGTGGCGAAGGTCAGCCCCACGGCCGTGTTGATCTGCCCCTGGTTGACGCCGTCCATCTGGTACTCGACCGGGTCCTCGAGCGTCACCATCTTGACCCGCGGGGAGCGGATCTTGTTGAGCGCCGCGTACAGCGTGGTCGTCTTGCCGACGCCCGTGGGGCCGGTCACGAGGACGAAGCCGTTGGGGCGCTTGATGAGCGCTTCGAAGGCCTTGAGCACGGCCGATGGGAAGCCCAGGTCCTCGAGCTTGAAGAGCGAGCGCGAGCGGTCGAGGATGCGGATCGCGATGACGTCGCCGAAGATGGTCGGGAAGGAGGAGAGGCGAAGGTCGAGGTTGTGCCCTTCGGCCTCGAAGTCGAAGCGGCTGTCCTGGGGCTTGCTGCGCCCGGGGCCGTCATTGGTCATGCCCGCCCGCACCTTGATGGCGCGGAGCAGCGGGTCGCGCATTTCCGGGGACATCGTCAGCATGTCGTGCAGGATGCCGTCGATGCGGTACCGGACGCGGGCGCCGGCGGCAATGGGCTCGAAGTGGATGTCGCTGGCCTTGACCTGGACGCCGAGGGCGAGAAACATCTGCATGAGCTTCGACATCGCGCCTTCGTCGAGGATCTTCCCCGGCCGGTTGTCGCGGATGCCGTTGGCCGCCCGGAACTCGTCGTACAGGTCGCGCAGGGATCGCGCCGCCATCTGAGGCCCCCCTTCCGACCGATGCTAGACGAACGCAGGCCCCGCCGCAAGGCTGCTCTCTGGTGTGCTCTCTGGTGGAGAGAGCGCCGCGATTTGAGGTAGGCTTGGGAGCCATGGGCGCCGTCAGGGGGCCGATGGAGGGCGTGGTCGCTTGTGCCGCCTATGCCGAAGGCCGGCGCGTCGGCGACGTCGCCATCCCGGACATCAGCGAGGTCGTCAAGCGGCCGGATGTCTTCGTCTGGGTCGGCCTCCACGACCCCTCGCCCGAGTTGCTCCGGCAGATCCAGATGGAGTTCGAGCTCCACGACCTGGCGGTCGAAGACGCCCAGCTCGCGCACCAGCGGCCCAAGCTCGAGCAATACGGCGACTCGATCTTCGTCGTGCTGCGCCCCGCGATCCTGGCGCCGGATCAGCAGCGCATCGAGCTGGGCGAGACGCATCTCTTCGTCGGACCGCGCTATGTCGTCTCCATCCGGCACGGAGACACGCCCGGCTACGCCGCGGTCCGGACACGCTGCGAGAGCACCCCGGCGCTCCTGGCCAAGGGGCCGGGCTTCGTGCTGTACGCCGTCATGGATTTCATCGTGGACCACTACTTCCCGGTCCTCGACACCCTGGGAGACCAGCTCGAGAGCCTCGAGGACGAGATCTTCAGCGAGACCTTCGACCGGAAGACTGTCCAGCGCATCTACGATCTCAAGCGCAACCTGGTCGAGGTCAAGCGGGCCGTGTCGCCGCTCGTGGACGTCTGCAACCGGCTCGTGCGCTTCGATATGCCGCTGATCCCCGAGGACACGCGGCCGTACTTCCGCGATGTCTACGACCATGCGATCCGGATCAACGAGCACGTGGACACGCTGCGCGAGCTGTTGACGGGGGCCCTCGAGGCGCATCTGTCTCTGACCGCGGTCGCGCAGAACGACGCGATGAAGAAGCTCGCGGGGTGGGCGGCCATCATCGGCGTGCCGACCATGGTCGCGGGCGTGTACGGGATGAACTTCAAGTTCATGCCGGAGCTCGAATGGCGCTACGGCTATCCGGGCGTCATAGCGGGCTTGCTCGCCACCTGCGTCTACCTGTACTACCGGTTCAAGCGCTCCGGCTGGCTCTGACCTCGTTGGGCTGCCATACGAGGGCGGCTATGAATTTGATCCACTTGATGACGACCAGGGACGATTTATCTCTCTTGTGGATGAATCAGATCCTGATTTCGCGTCCTGCACCCCGTATTTTGCGAGGGCATCGGAGAAGCCTCACTACAACGAAGAAATCCTGCGAACCGGAAAGGGACACGATCGTTTCAGCGAACCGCTGGACGTCTGGGTTCGAACAGTGGCAGAGTGGGCCGGCGCAAAGTGAAATACGACTTCATCGCACTTGCCGCCCAACCGTCCGATGCAGCTGACCGGGACGAAGCTCACGTCGTCCAGAGCGCGGGTAGGGCCCCAGAGACGGCTGATGTGCTGGTGGAGATCGCCGAGATTCGGGGTCCGGCTAGGAAGCGCCGCGCCGCTTGTTGCTGACGTAATCCACGAGCACGTACTCGCCGAGGCGCTCCGGCGTGGCGAAGAAGGCGCGGCCGCGGTTGATCTTCGTCATCTGCTCGACGAACGCCGCCAGCATCGCGCTCCGCTCGAGCATGAAGGTGTTGATGGTGATGCCCTCGCGCGTGCAGCGCTGGACTTCCTTGAGCGTCTCCTGGAGCGTCCGCCGCGTCGGCGGGTAGGAGAACTCCGCCTCGCCGCCCTCCATGTGCGCGGTCGGCTCGCCGTCGGTGATCATGATGATCTGCTTGTTGCCGCCCTTCTGACGCCCGAGGAGGGTCCGCGCCAGCATAAAGGCCGCGTGCATGTTGGTGCCGATGTTGGTCGCGCTGGGGGACAGCACGGGTAGCTCCGCCGCGCTGAACTCGCGCGCGTAGAGCGAGAAGCCGACGATGTGCAGGCTGTCGCGCGGGAACTGGCCGCGGATGAGCGCGTGGAGTGCCAGCGCCACCTTCTTGGCCGGCAGGAAGCAGCCGTTGTAGAGCATCGAGCGGCTGAGGTCGAGCAGGACGACCGTGGCCGCCTGCGTCGAGAGCTCGGTCCGCCAGACCTCGAAGTCGTCCGGCGCGAGCCGCACGGGCGTGCCGGGGCCGCCGCGCTCGACGGCGTGCATGAGCGTGGATCGGAGATCCAGCAGGAAGGGGTCG
>DATECV010000020.1:0-4283 GCA_035286725.1 Dehalococcoidia bacterium
TCTTCACTTGCAGCCGGCCATCGCGGACGACTGGGCGGTCCTGTCTTGGCAACGCTGTTCCTGCTTTCGGGCCGATCGAAGGCCCCTCTGGATTCGGCACCGCAGTATAGCCGCGCCCTATTGGCCCGACAAACGAACCAGTGCCCGCCTCATCGAACGCCCGTCGCTGGTGAACTGTTACCCGTCCGTCGTCTAGTACGGTCCCTGTCGCTCGAAGATCGCCCGCGGGTTGTCCACCGTCATCGTCCGCACCTGCTCTTCGCTGACGCCCGCGGCCCGCAGCGCTGGCACCACGGCGTCCGGGATGTGCAGGTAGTTGTAGTCCGGCAGCGCCGCCCGCATCTCCTCCGGGTACCAGTCGATGTAGCACATCGTGTCGTGCGACAGCACCATCCGCCCCGCGTAGCCGCGCTCGCACAGCTTCGCGATAACCGCGACGCGCTTCTCCGTCGGCAGCATCTGGTGCAGGCCGAACCGGTCCATCCCGATGTACGATCCCGCGCCGATCAGCTTCTCCAGGTACACGATGTCCTCCGTGTCGCCGCTGTGCCCGATGACGACGCGCGAGAGGTCGACGCCCTCTTCCTTGAAGATGCGCTGCTGGTCCAGACCGCGCTCGCTGGCCGCATGGGTGTGCGTCGAGATCGGCACGCCGGTGCGCCGCTGCGTCCGCGCCACCGCCCGCAGCACCTTCTCCACGCCCGGCGTCGGCCCCTTCTCGTCCGTCGCGCACTTCAAGATCGCGGCCCTGATATCGGTCCCCTGGATCCCCTGCTCGATGTCGCGCACGAAGAGGCCGGCCATGTAGTCGATGTCCCGGTGCTCGAAGTGCCGCGGCACCTCGTCGTACGTGTACAGTCCCGTCGCCACGATGATCTGCATGCCCGATCGCCGCGCGGCCTCCCTCACCAGCGTCACGTCGCGGCCCAGCCCCAGCACCGTCAGGTCCACCATCGCGTCCACGCCGTGCGCCTTCGCCTCGGCCAGCTGCTCCGCCGCCTTCTGCGTGCGTGCCTCCCGGTCCCACAGGTGCGGGAACGTCTGGTACATGCCCTCCGTCAGCACGTAGATGTGCTCGTGCATCAGCGTAAACCCGAGCACTCCCGCGTCGATCGGTCCGGTGACGGTGTTGACGGTGGCCATGCCTGCGACTCCCTCCCGCATCTACGCTGCGTGTGGGGACAATTGTCGATCCTGCGTCCTCCGGGCGCGAGCGCTTCCCCGTAGCGTCCGCGCTTGCCACGATACCCCTGTCCGGCAACCCGAGCGCCCGTGCCGCGGCACAGCGCATCGGCGCCCACTCCGAGGCCATCCATGACCGTCGACGTCGCCAACCTGCCCGCCTTCGACCAGCTTCCCGTCCGCCAGGGAGCCCCTCCCGGCTCTGCCTGGGGCCTTTTCGGCGATGACGACGAGCTGGGCACCTGGAACCTGGTCACGCCGCGGAAGACCGCGGAGGCCGCGAAGTTGGTACGCAAGGGCGCCGTCTTCAGCCTGAACCTCCCGCTCGACGCCATGCCCGCCCGGCCGCTGTTCTGGTTCCGCGGCAACCCTCGCCACACGATCTTCGATTGTTCGGGCGGCGTCCGCGTCTCCTACGACGAGTATCTCGACGGCTTCTGTCCGCAGTCCTCGTCCCAGTGGGACGGCCACCGGCACGTCGCCCACCCCGCGTTCGGCTTCTACAACGGGTTCAAGCACGAGGACGTCATCCGCGAGGGCAGCGACACGCTGGGCATCCAGAACCTGGCGCGGCGGGGCATCGCCACCCGTGGCGTCTTGCTGGATGTCGCCCGCTACCTCGAGCGTCAGGGGCGCCCCCTCGACCCGCACAGCGCCGCCACCATCGACGTCGCCGCCCTCGAGGCCTGCCGCCAGTCGCAGGGCGTCGAGATCCAGTCCGGCGACCTGTTGATCTTCCGCACCGGCTGGCTGGGCTGGCTCCGCGCGCAGCCCGCGAACGCGCAGGTCGAGCTCGCCGAGCATCTCGTCGCTCCAGGACTCCTCGCCGGTCGCGAGATGGCCGCCTACCTGTGGGATAACCACGTCGCCGCTGTCGCCACCGATACCATCGCCGTCGAAGCGTGGCCGCCCGAGTTCGCGAACCCCGAGCGGGGCTTCTTCCACATCCAGCTCATCACGTACTTCGGCATGAACCTCGGCGAGTTGTGGGATCTCGATGCGCTCGCCGAAGACTGTGCCGCGGACAACGTCTACGAGTTCATGGTGACTTCCGCTCCGTTGAACATCACCGGTGGTGTCGGCTCACCCCCCAACGCCCTGGCGATCAAGTAAGCCACTGACAGCTGAGTACCCCGGAGGACTGATGCCCAGGATCAAGGTGAAGACGCCCGTAGTCGAGCTCGACGGCGACGAAATGACCCGTGTCATCTGGGCCATGATCAAAGACAAGCTCGTCCTCCCGTATCTTGACGTCGACCTGAAGTACTACGACCTCGGCATCGAGCACCGCGACGCTACCGGCGACCAGGTGACCATCGACGCCGCGAACGCGATCAAGCAGTACGGCGTCGGCGTGAAGTGCGCCACCATCACGCCCGACGAGGCGCGCGTCAAGGAGTTCAACCTGAAGCAGATGTGGAAGTCGCCTAACGGCACCATCCGCAACATCCTTGACGGCACCGTCTTCCGCGAGCCCATCATCTGCAAGAACGTCCCGCGCCTCGTCCCCTCGTGGACCCAGCCGCTCGTCATCGGGCGTCACGCCTTCGGCGATCAGTACAAGGCCACCGACTTCGTCGTCCCCGGGGCCGGCTCACTCACCATCACCTTCACGCCGGACGGCGGCGGCGCGCCGGTCGAGCGCAAGGTCTTCGACTTCCCGGCCGCCGGCGTCGCCATGGCCATGTACAACCTCGACGACTCGATCCGGAACTTCGCTCGCGCCTGCCTGAACTACGGCCTGCAGCGCGGCTACCCCGTCTACCTCTCCACGAAGAACACCATCCTCAAGGCCTACGACGGCCGT
Source organism: Dehalococcoidia bacterium (assembly GCA_035286725.1). GTDB lineage: Bacteria > Chloroflexota > Dehalococcoidia > DSTF01 > JACRBR01 > JACRBR01. Next base: position 2,990 of record DATECV010000020.1, read on the forward strand.
TTCAAGGATCTCTTTCAGGAGGTGTACGAGGCCGAGTACGTCGCACAGTTCAAGGCGAAGGACCTCTGGTACGAGCACCGCCTCATCGACGACATGGTCGCCTACGCGATGAAGGCCTCCGGCGGCTTCCTGTGGGCCGCCAAGAACTACGACGGAGACGTCCAGTCCGATAGTGTCGCCCAGGGCTTCGGCTCGCTGGGCCTCATGACCTCCGTGCTCCTCACGCCGGACGGGAAGACGGTCGAGGCCGAAGCCGCCCACGGCACCGTCACCCGCCACTTCCGCCAGCACCAGCGCGGCGAGGCCACATCCACCAACCCCATCGCCTCGATCTTCGCCTGGAGCCAGGGCCTCGCGTACCGCGGGGAGTTCGACGCCACGCCCGAGGTCGTCCGCTTCGCCCGCACGCTGGAGAAGGTCTGCGTCGATACGGTCGAGTCCGGCCAGATGACCAAGGACCTCGCCCTGCTCGTCGGCCCCGGCCAGAAGTGGCTGACCACCGAGCAGTTCATGGACGCGCTCGACGCAAACCTCAAGCGCGCCCTGGGAGCGTGACGGTAGTCATGCCGCAACTCATCGACCGCAACCAGTGCTCGGCGTTGGTCATTACGTGCTCGGACTTTCGCTTCAAGTCCACGGAGCGTGCCTTCACCGAGGCGGCCCGCCTGCAGGATGACTACGACCTCCTCGCCCGGCCCGGCTCCATCCGCTCCCTGGTCCAGCCCCGAAACCCGTCCGCGCGAGACAGCATGCTCGACGAGATCAGGATGCTGTGGTCCGTCCACCAGTTCGCCCGCGTGCTGCTCTTCAACCACGTAAGCTGCCGCGCCTACGACGATATCGCCACGCCCGACAACGAACTCGCCATCCATGCCGGCCACCTGCGCCGGGCCGTTCCCGTCATTGAGGCCATGTTCAACGGCGTCAAGGCCGATCCGTACATCATCGACTGCGTCGACGGCCAGTTCATCACCACGAAGGTCGCGATAACGGAAGCGCCATGAACTGAGCCGGTCGCCCTGAATTCGTCGTGAAGGAAGAGCGCCTCCGTGGAGGCTCTTCCGGCATTGCTTCGTTCTGCTGCTACGTCAGAGGCTCGCCCGCGCGGTGACACGCGACGTAGTGCTCGCCGCCCATGTTTCGCCACTCCGGGAGCACCGTCCGGCACTCCTCGATGGCGATGGGACAGCGGGTGTGGAACACGCACCCTCGGGGTGGCATCAGCGGGCTCGGCACGTCGCCCGTCAGGATGATGCGCTCGCGGTGCTTCTCGACCGATGGATCCGGCACCGGC
>DATECV010000021.1:0-11126 GCA_035286725.1 Dehalococcoidia bacterium
CCCGCCATGACCATCATCACCCCAGCCCGCGGAAAGATCCGGCTCTCGCCCGGGCAGGTGCGCCGGCCGCACGCCGCGCCCCGCCATCGCACGCTCCCGGCCGCGGCGAGGGCCGTCCTCACGTCCTTCGCCGTTCGCGAGGTCGCGCTCGTTCTGTTCGGCTACGTCGCCTACTTCCTCGTGCGCGGCCAGACCCAGGGCTCGCACGCGCAGGCCGTCGCCAACTCACACAAGGTCGTCGACCTCGAGAAGGTCGCCGGATTCTTCTGGGAGCCGTCGATCCAGGACCGCATCGTCGACCAGCAGTGGATCGTCAACCTGGCGAACTGGATGTACATCTACGGCCACTGGCCGCTCATCGCCATCGTCGCGTCGTGGCTGCTGTGGAAGCGCCGCGAGACGTTCACGCTGTTCCGCACCGCGTTCTTCATATCGGGCGCCGTCGGCGTCGCCGTGTTCGTGCTGTTCCCCGTCGCCCCGCCCCGGCTCGCCGGCATCGGCGTGGTCGATACCGTCACCCTGCACTCCAGCGCCTATCGCGTCCTGCAGCCGGCCGCCTTCACGAACCAGTACGCCGCCGTGCCCAGCCTTCACTTCGGGTGGGACCTGCTCATCGGCCTCGCCCTCGTCACGAACGCCCGCTGGCTGGTGGCGCGTATCTTCGGAGCGGTCGTGCCGGTGCTCATGTTCACCGCCATCGTCCTGACCGCGAACCACTACATCTTCGACGCCATCGCCGGCGGCGCCGTCGCCCTCACCGGCCTCGCGGCCGCGTACGCCCTCCGCGCATGGGGCGACCGCGCGCTCCAACCCCTGCGCGACCTCGCCGCTGTCCGCCCACCTCGACAGGAACCTGCAACGTAAGGCCCGCGGGAGTTCGATTCAGAGCACACGAAATGAGGCACCCACCTCAGGTGCCTCATTTTCATGTGGATTCGCCATCAATCCATCTGTGCAATCTGTGAAATCTGTGGATAACCCTCGTCAGATCGGCGCGCCAGGCGCCGCGAGCGGCCACGGACGCACGCGCTCCAGCACCAGTGCCAGGTCCAGCAGCACCTGTTCGTCGAAGCGGTGCGTGTACGCTTGCAGCCCAACCGGCAGGCCATTTTTCGTCAGCCCCGCCGGGATCGAGATCGCCGGATACCCCGTCACGTTACCGGGAATGGTGAGCGCGCCGTTGTTCTGGCGTCCCACGCGCACGCCCTCGACGTGACTCGGCATCGGCCCCTCCGCCACGAACGCCTCGTGCGGGTTCACCGCGCACAACAGCACGTCGCACCGCTCGAACACGTCCGCCATCGCCTCGTTGACCAGCACCCGGAACTTGTCCACGGACGCCGCGTGCCACACCCGGTACTTCTCCATGAACAGCATCGCCGCCTTGATCTCGTACGTCAGGTCGTCGGCGCAGTCCGGCCAGAACTCCTTCAAGTCGTTGAACAGCCCCGGCGCCCCCGCCGTCGCCCAGCGCGCCGCGTTCTCCGGGATGTCGAGCTTCACCTCGACGCGCCGCATCCCCGTCTCCGAGATCAGCGCCTCTGCCGCTTCCGTCGTGACGCGCCGCACCTCGGTCTCCAGCGTCGCCAGCCCGTCCAGGTCGGCCGAGAACGCCACCCGCAGGCCTCGGAGATCGCGCGTCCCCAGATCGCGCTCCCACCCGTCGATCCGCGGCAACGAAAACTGGTCGCGCGCGTCGTACCCGGACACCACCTCGAACCAGCGCGCCGTGTCGCGCACCGTCCGGCTCACCGTGCCCCAGTGGCTGGTCAGCGGCCCGTTGCGCGCCTTCGGCCCGCGCGGCACCCGGCCGAACGTCCCCTTCAGCCCCACCAGCCCGGTGTAGTGCGCCGGGATCCGGATCGACCCGCCGCCGTCGCTCGCCGTGGCCGCCGGTACCAGCCCGCCCGCCACCGCCGCCGCGGGCCCGCCCGACGATCCGCCCGGCGTGCGCTCCAGGTTCCACGGATTGCGCGTCACGCCGTGCAGCTTCGTCGCCGTGTACGGCACCAGCCCGAACTCCGACGCGGTCGCCTTCCCCGCGATGATCGCCCCCGCCGCCCGCAGCCGCGATACGTCGATCGCGTCGTCGCCGGCGATGTTGTCCTTGTACACGACCGACCCGTGCGTCGTCGGCATCCCCGCCGCGTCTTCCAGGTCCTTCACCAGCAGCGGCACGCCGGCAAGCAGCCCCGGGTCCTTCCCCGCCGCCACGTCTCGGTCGATCTCCTCCGCTCGCCGCCTCGCGCCGTCCGCGTCCAGGTAGCACACCGCGTTCAGCTTCGACGCCCCGATCGCCTCCAGCGTCGCCTCCAGCGCGTCCGCCGCCCGCACCTCACCCCGTCGCACGGCGTCCGCCAGCGAGCAAGCATCGTCAAGCCACGCCTTCATAGCTGCCTCCATTCGACCTCGAATTGCGCTCGATTCTAAGTGTGTCCCTCGATTGATGCCACCGCTGCCCCCCTGACGCACTGACGCACTGACGCGCTTCCCCGCCATCTGCGCGGCCGCCGGCGGCCTCCAGTCCGCCATCCTCACCACCGGCCCCTACAAATTCGCCTCAGCCCATTTCGCGAGGTTGTCCGCACGGACAAGTGCGGCGACGTTGTCGCCGGATTCGACCCGGCATCATGCAGCAGCTTTCCCGCCGCGCGCCGATGCTGACCACAAGGGAATCCGCCGCACGCCGGCGGTATCGGGGTAGCGCCGCGAGTCAACAGCTCACGGGAGGCTTCTGATGGAAGTTGAATTCAGCATGGCCTGGGGGATGATCGCCATCCTCGTCGCGATCATCGTCGTCGCCGGCTCGCTCGTCGCCCTCGTCTTCCGCCGCATGCAAGAACGCCTCAAGAGCGGCGGCTGACGCACTAACGACCAACGACCAACGACCAACCCCTAGCGGGGCATCCCCAGCCCCCGCTGCGCGATGATGTTCCGCTGCACTTCCGACGTGCCCGCCGCGATCGTGTACGACACCGCGGCCAGGTAGTACGACGAGAACCGCCCGTCCGCCGGTACCCGCGCGGATCCGCGCGCGAGCATCCCGCTCGGCCCCAGCAGCGACAGCGCCGCTACCGCGAACCGCGACTGCAGCTCCGTCGAGTACAGCTTTCCGACAGAGGCCTCCGAGTTCGGCACCAGCCCCCGGCCCTGCATCCACGCGATCCGGTACGACAGCAGCCGGCCCACCGCGAACTCGATCTTCAGCTCGGCCAGCCTGTTGCGCACCACGCCCCTGTCGATCAGCCGCCCGCCCTCGCGCCGCTCCTTCGCGTACACGATCAGGTCGTCCAGCAGGGTTTCCGCGAAGACGATCCGCTGGATGCCGCTCCGCTCGAAGTCAAGCGTCGTCGTGGTCACGTACCATCCGCGGTTCAGCTCGCCCACCAGGTTCGCCCGCGGGATCCGCACGTTATCCATAAAGAGCTGGTTGAACGCCTCGGACCCCAGCATGTTCGTCAACGGCGTGATCGTGATCCCCGGCGACTTCATGTCCATCAGGAAGTAGCTGATGCCCTTGTGCTTCGGCGCGTCGGGATCCGTCCTCGCCAGCAGGATGCAGTAGTCCGCCCTGTGGGCGCCCGATGTCCAGATCTTCTGGCCGTTGACCACGAAGTCGTCGCCGTCCTGCACCGCCTTCGTCTGCAGCGACGCCAGGTCCGACCCGGATCCCGGCTCGCTGAACCCCTGGCACCAGCTCATCTCCCCGTGCGCGATGCGTCCCAGGAACCGCTGCCGCTGCTCTTCCGTCCCGTGCAGCATCAGCGTCGGGCCCACCATCGCCACGCCCATCCCGCCGAAGCCCGGCGCGCGCAACGCCGACATCTCCTCGTTATAGACGAGCTGCTGCATGGGCCCGGCGCCCAGGCCGCCGTACTCCTTCGGCCACGCCAGCGTCAGCCAGCCCTTGGCCGCCAGCTTTCGCTGGAAATCGCGCGCGACCAGGCCAAGTTCCCGCGGCGACTCCTCGCGGTCGTTGTATGCCGCGCTCCCCCACGCCGCCGGCAGCTCGGCGCGGCAAAACGCGCGTATCTCCTGGCGGAACGCTTCTTCCTCCGGGCCGAACTGGAAGTCCATGTCGTCGCCTCCGCACAAGCACTGCGGAGGCTACCACAACGTCGCCTAACGAAAACGAAGGCGGCCCTGCCGTCCTGGCGGGCCGCCTCAAACAAGCGCCGCGCTGGACGAGCGCCCGCGCTAGTGACTCAGCACGCGCGAGAAGAGATACCCGCCGATCACGCCCGCCGCGATCGCCTGCATCGGATGCCGGCTCACGTAGCTCCGGACATCGCTTCGGATCGACGGGACGTCCGCCTCCCGCAGATAGTCCGAGGTCCGCTCCATCCGCGACGCCAGCCGCTCCGTCACTTCCGCCGCTCGCCCCTGCCCCGGCGGGTGGCCGTGCAGCAGCTCGGCCGTCTCATGTGCCATGTTCGCGGCCCTCAGCCGGGCCTGTTCCGCCGTGTCGTGTGTCATCTCCGCTGCCTGGCCCATGCTCCACCTCGTCGCCGCTCCGTTAGTGGTGCTCAAGGTGCCGGCCAGCCGCTGCCGCGCTTCGGCGTGATCCGGCCCGCTGCACCGCCGCATTCAGTTCAGCAGCGCGGCCACGAACGGCGCATCGCGAACGCCCGCCGTTGCGTGGCACATTCGCGTCAAATTCCCGCCTTGCACGGGGCCGCTCTTCCCGGCGGCGGGTTGAACCCGCTCCCCGCACCGTGTATCGTCACCCTCAACCCGCCGCATCTCGTACAGGAGCCAGCCCGTGGAGCGCCGCGCCCCCGATTCTTCGCGCCTTGTGTCGATCGACGTCCTCCGCGGCGTCGCCATCGTCTGGGTCGTCCTCTTCCATCTCTGGGGCGATCTCGAGTACTTCCCGGGCGTGCCCCGCGTTTACTACGACCAGCTCTGGTACCAGTTCGAGGCCGGCAGGGGACCCTGGGCGGTCTTCACGTCCTTCACGGACCTCGTCTTCCGCAAAGGATTTCAGGGCGTCCCGCTGTTCATGATGATCAGCGGGCTGTCGCTCACCATCGCCGCGTACCGCGCCGGCGACGGTCTGCGCTGGGGCGCCTTCTTCGTCGCCCGCTTCCGGAAGCTGCTCGCGCCGTACTGGATCGGCGTTGCGCTCACCTACGGCGTCATCGCCCTCATCGCCTGGCGCCAGGCCGCGCTGCTCGGCGCGCCGTTCGGCGACCAGTTCGGCCACGGCGTCACCATCTCCGAGCGGACCTTCCTCCAGATCGACGGCGGCGTCGTCTTCGCCAGCGCCGCGCTCGTCCCGCGACTGCTTCGCGACGAGTGGTTCTTCGCCCCACAGCTTGCGCTCTGGTTCGTCGGCCTCCTGGCCCAGTACTACGTCCTCTTCCCAGTCCTCTTCGTCCTCATGCGCAGGCTTGGGGTCGTCGCGTTCCTCGTCCTCACCTTCGCCATCACCGTGGGCGCCAACGCCTGGGCCGTCCACCAGTACGCCGCGCTCGAGTTCAAGTTCTTCCTCGTCACCGCCTGGGCGCCCTTCCGCCTCTTCGAGTTCACCGCCGGCATGGCCCTCGGCTGGCTCCTCATCGACCCGCGCGCCTCCCGCACGCTCGCCGCCGTCCGGCATCCCCTGGTGCTCGGCGCTGCGGTCGCCCTCGGCCTGTCCTCGATGGTCGCGGGCGACCTGCTCATCGGCTGGTGGAACGTCGACGGCGTCCTGAGCCGCGATCCGGCGCTGTACTGGCAGGCGCTCGCGCTCCCGCTGGTCACGCTCGGCCTCGCCCTCCTCGCGCTGCCGCTGCTCGTCCGCCGGCCGTCGCGCATCGACGTCACGCTGCCCGTCCGCGCATTCGTCGCAATCGGCCTCATGTCCTACGCCATCCTCATCGTCAACGACGCAATGCGGCTCGTCGCAAGCCAGCTCCGCGTCGAGGACGTCCCCGACGCCGCGTGGTGGGCCTTCCTCGTCGCTGTCTACGTCCCCGCCAGCGTTGCTCTCGCCTGGCCGCTGGCCCGGGTACTCGGCGTCATGCCAAAACGGCGCTCCGCCCCGCGTCGCGAGTCCGAGCCCGTCCCTTCCCGGGTGCTGGCCCCCGTGCCCGCCGAGGCAGCGGCTTCCTGAAGGTCGCTACGGACGCGCGCTCGACGGACATACGCGTGCCGGCGGTATCTGCCGATGATCCCGGTAAGGGGGAGCGCGGAGCAGGTAGCGGGCGCATCCCTCGTATCGGAGGCGTATGCGCCGGCATCGCGACCGCCACGAACGCGGCGAGAGCACGCTCGAAATGCTGCTCTGGGCAGGCGCTGCCCTCGGCGTCGCCGCCATCGCCGGCTACATCGTCTTCATGAAGCCCTGGGAAGAGAAGCCCATCAAGCTCACCGCGGAGCAGCAGGCCTACGTCACCAGCGTCGCCACCCAGCAGGCCGATGCCTACATCGTCGCCGTCGCGACGCTCCGGGCCGAGGACGCCCTCGCCACCGCGAGCGCTCCGCGTTCCGCGCCTCCCGCATCCACCGGCTACGAGGCGCCGGCGCAGTCCAGCGACCAGCCTCCGGCTGGTTCCAGTCAGCCGCCTCCACCGCCATCTGCGGCCCCCGCGCCGACGGCGACGCAGCCGCCGTCCCAGCCCAGCGCGCCGCCACCGCCACCGCCACCGCCCGCGCCAACCGCGACGCCGAAGCCTGCCCCGCCGCCGCCTCCTCCGCCCCCGCCACCGACGGCCCCGCCTGCGTCATCGGGCGCCACGACACCCATGGGCCGCTGCGTGGGGTACGTCGCCGGCCTGTCCTCCGACGGCTACGACGACTGCGTGAACTTCGTCCTCACCGGCGACTACAACATCAGCCACTGCATCGGCCACATTATCGGCTCCCCCGGCATCACCGACGGCCCTGAGGCCTGCGTCCAGGTCGCGCTCAAGGTCGATGGCCAGCTTGGCGACTGCTTCATGGGCATCACCGGCCAGTCCTACTACGGCTACACCTCCTGCAACCTCTACTACAAGAGTCATTGAGGTCGTGATCCGGCTTTAGCGATTAGCCCTCACCGCCGGTAGACTGCGCTTCGTGAATCTCGACCTGCTGCGCGAGCTCTCAGTCGCCGCCGAAACCAGGATCTTGCTCCTCGTCATCGACGGCCTCGGCGGCCTGCCCAACGAGTCCGGCCGTTCCGAGCTCGAGCAGGCGCACATCCAGCGCCTCGACCGCCTCGCCCAGGAGAGCCTCTGCGGCATGACCGTCCCCGTCGGCGTGGGCGTCACGCCCGGCAGCGGGCCCGGGCACCTCGCCCTCTTCGGCTACGACCCCGAGCAGTACACCGTCGGCCGTGGCGTCCTCGAGGCCCTCGGCATCGACTTCGACCTCCAGCCCACCGACGTGGCGGCGCGCGGCAACTTCTGCACGGTCGATAGCGAAGGCAAGATTACCGACCGCCGCGCCGGCCGCATCGAGACGAAGCACAGCGCACCCCTCTGCCACAAGCTCTCCTCCATCAAGCTGCCCGGCGTCCAGGTGTTTGTGGAGCCCGTAAAGGACCACCGCTTCCTGTTCGTCCTCCGCGGCGAGGGGCTCTCCGACCGCGTGACCGAGACCGACCCACAGCGCGTCGGAGCGAAGCCGATGCCGTCTCGCGCCCTCTCGCCGGAAGCCGAACCCACGGCGAAACTCATCAACGACTGGGTCGCCCAGGCGCAGAAGCTCCTCCGGGACGAGCACCCCGCCAATATGCTCACGCTGCGCGGCATCGCCAAGCAGCCGCCCATGCCGTCTCTGCCGCAGATCTGCAAGTTCCGCGCCGCCGCTATCGCCGCCTATCCCATGTACCGCGGCCTCGCCAGGCTCGTCGGCATGGATGTCCTCGAGACCGGCGCTACCTTCGCCGACGAGCTCGCCACGCTCAAGGCGAACTGGGACAAGTACGACTTCTTCTTCATCCACTTCAAGCGCGCCGACGCCGCGGGCGAGGACGGCAACTTCCAGGAGAAGGTCGCGGCGCTCGAAGAGATCGACACCTACATCGACGACCTGCACGATCTCCAGGCCGACGTGTTCATGGTCGCCGGCGACCACTCGACGCCCGCCGTCATCGCCGGGCACTCCTGGCACCCGGTGCCGTTCCTCTTTCACGCCAGGAACTTCAACCCCGGCGACACCACCCAGGGGTTCAATGAGAAGGCCTGCGCCGTGGGCAGCCTGGGCACCTTCCCGGCCAAGGAGGTCCTGTCGCTCGCCATGGCCTACGCCGGCCGCCTGACGAAATACGGAGCCTGACATGCCCCGCACGCCGATGATCGCAGGCAACTGGAAGATGAACACCCTCCGCGAGGAGGCCATCGACCTGGCGCTCGTGCTGCGCACTCGTGTCGACAACGTCAAAGGCGTCGACAAGCTCGTCTGCCCGCCCTACGTCTTCCTCCACGACGTCCGTGCCGCGCTTCGAGGCTCGACGATCAGAGTTGGCGCCCAGAACGCGCACTGGGAGGAGAAAGGCGCGTTCACGGGCGAGATCAGCGTCACACAGATCGCCGAAGCGTGCGACTACGTCATCATCGGCCACAGCGAGCGCCGCCAGCTCTTCGGCGAGACCGACGAGACGGTGAACCGCCGCGTGAAGGCCGCGCTCGCCCACCGCCTCAAGCCCATCATGTGCGTCGGCGAGACGCTCCAGCAGCGGCAGGCTAACCAGACCGCCGACGTGCTCGTCCGCCAGACGCGAGGCGGCCTCGACGGTGTCACCGTCGGCCCCGACTTCATCGTCGCCTACGAGCCCGTCTGGGCCATCGGCACCGGCCTCGCCGCCGACGGCGCGATCGCCGAAGAGGCGATCGCCCTTATCCGCAAGACCGTGCGCGATATCGCCGGCCCCGTCGCCGAACGGGTCCGCATCCTCTACGGCGGCTCCGTCACGCCCGACAACATCGCTGAATTCATGGCCCAGCCCGACGTCGATGGCGGCCTCGTCGGCGGCGCCTCCCTCAAGGCCGGCGTCTTCGCGGCCATCATCGAGAACACGGCCGCGGGATTGCGCGCCTGATGCCGCGCCGCCCGCCGCGGCGCACGCCGCAGCGCCTCATCGCCGTCGTCGGTGCCACCGCGACCGGCAAGACCGCGCTCGGCATCGCCCTCGCCCGCGCCCTCGACGGCGAGATCGTGAACGCCGACTCCCGCCAGGTCTATCGCGGCATTGACATCGGCACCGCCAAACCCACGCCGGGCGAGCAGGCTGCGGCCCACCACCACCTCATCGACATCCTGGATCCCGACCAGACGGTCACGCTCGCCGCCTACCTCGATCTCGCGAAGGCCGCCCTCGACGACGTCTGGTCGCGCGCCAAGCAACCCATCGTCGTCGGCGGCACCGGCCAGTACGTCTGGGCGCTCCTCGAAGGCTGGCGCGTCCCGCGCGTCCCTCCAGATCGCGACCTCCGCGCCCGCCTCGAGGCCCGCGCCGCGCATGAAGGTCCGGGCGCCCTGCTCGAACAGCTCCGCGCGCTCGACCCCGCGAGCGCTGACCGCATCGACCCCGCCAACGTCCGCCGCATCGTCCGCGCGATCGAGGTCACGCAGGCGACCGGGCGCCCCTTCAGCGACTGGCAGAGAAAAGATCGGCCCGACTACGACACCGTAGTCCTGGGCCTCCGGCTGGATCGCTCGGCCCTCCACGCCCGCATCGACGCCCGCGTCGACGCCATGATCGCCGCCGGCCTCGTCGACGAGGTGCGCCGCCTGAACGCCGCCGGCTACGGCTGCGACCTCCCCTCGATGTCCGGCATCGGCTATCGCCAGGTCTGCGAGCATCTTCGTGGCGAACGCACGCTCGCCGACGCGATCGCCCGCATCAAGACCGAGACCCACCGCCTCGCCCGCATGCAGCACGCCTGGTTCAAGCCCGCCGACCCCCGCATCCACTGGCTCGAGGCCCTCTCGCCCTCCCTCGTCCACGACGCGCTTGCTGCGCTGGCAGCCACCTGACCGCTGTGTGTATAGTTGTACACACAGGAGGTCGTCATGCCAGCAAAGGCCCGCGCCCCCAGGCCCCTCACGCAGCGCGTTCAGGTCGTGCTTCCGACCAAGATCGCTGAGATGCTCCGCAAGGAGGTGCCCGCTCGCCAGCGCAGCGCGTTCGTGGCCGAGTGCCTGGAAGAGCGCCTTCTGATTGTGAAGCGCAAGCGTCTGCTCGCCCGGGAAACGCCGATCTGGCCTGATAAGGACTTCCCGCACCTGAACACGACGAGCGATACGCTCGCCTATCTCGATGCGATTCGCACCGGCAAGGATCCCGCGAAGGTGCTGAAGGCTCGCTACGACGCGCTCGGCTTCACCAGCCTGGCCCAGGTCGACGTCTTCCGCAATGCGCTGCGCAAGGGGATGTCCGAGCGGGAGGCGCTCCGCGTCGCCCTGCCCGCAACCGTGGCAGGGAGGAGGCGGAAGTCTGCCTGAGTATGAGTACCTCGTCGATTCCAGCATCCTGATCGGCAGGGTTCGCCGCCAGGAGCCGCCGCGCATCATCCTGAACGAACTCGCCGAGAGCGCGTGTGCACTGTCGGTCCTCACACGCGTCGAGGTGCTCACTGGGGCCAATCCAGGCGGCGATCAATGGGCGCGCGAGCTCACCGACTCATTCCCCTCGTTGCCGGTTGACCAGGCGACCGCCGATCTCGCGGCTGAGCTCGGCTGGCGCCATCGCATGAACCTCGCCGGCAAGACCGTGGACCTCTGCATCGCAGCCACCGCCATCCGCCACGGTCTTGTCTTGGTCACACTCAATACTCGCGACTTTTCCATTCCGGAGCTCACCCTGTACCCTGTCCCCACACCATGAACTTCGCCAAGCTCCACGGCACCGGCAACGACTTCATCATGGTCGACGCCCGCGATCTCGACCGCGACTGGTCGGCGCTCGCGCGGGCCGTCTGCGACCGCCACTTCGGCGTGGGCGCCGATGGCCTCATACTGGCCGCGCCCTCCGATAGAGCAGCCGTCCTTATGCGCATCTTCAACGCCGATGGCTCCGAGGCCGAGATGTCCGGCAACGGCATGCGCTGCCTCGTGAAGTTCGCCGTCGACGGCGGCATGGTTAACCCCGGCGGCGACGAGTTCGACGTCGAGACCGGCGCCGGCGTCATGCGTGTCCGTATGACCACCGACGCTGC
>DATECV010000022.1:0-5699 GCA_035286725.1 Dehalococcoidia bacterium
TCCGATCTCCCCATAGTCCATCCGCACCTTGTCCCCCTCCACCAAACACCCGTACCCTCGCCCCCATGGACCACCCCCACGCCCCCGGCTGCGACGGCAACCACACCCCGCGCCAACGTTGTACCAGCAACGAAGTTGTTGTCGCGTGTCAACTCTGTGGCGCCCACAACCAGCCGGGCGCTCCGCGTTGCGCGCGATGCGGCGTCGCTCTCGACGTGCGCGCCCTCCCGCCCGCAGGGCCGGAGTCGCCGTCGGCGCCGATCGGTCCGGCACACCGCCGCGCCGCGCTCTCCGCGGAGCTCGCACCCGGCTTGATTCTCTTCGCGCTCTACTTCGTCGCCGCAAAGGGCTTCATGAGTACGGACGAGCCCGGGGATTCACCTGATGTCTTGCCGCTCTTCATGATTCTGTCGCTCGTCCTCGGGCTGGGTTGGTTTGCCGTGGGCAGGTTCGGGACGGGTTGCGCGCTTCTCGCCCTTCGCTTCGTCGTCGCCGTCGCCCTGCTCTTCTTGATGATCGATGCGTTTTCAAACGACTCGAACTGCTACAGGGGCGCGTTCGAGGACGCGCACGCCTGCTACGCGCATGCCATCAAGCGGCACGACGTCGTATGGGTCACCTTCCTCCTTATGCCCTTCACATCCACCGTCGCTCTATACCTTTCCATGCGCCGCTCCCCCTGGTTCTGGCCATGGAAGTCAGCCTTCAGTCCCGTCGCCGCTCTCCGCATCGCCGGCGGCGTCATCGCCGGCATTCTCATCGTCGTGGGCCTTCCTATCGCCCTCGGCCTCGCATACACCACCACAGGCTACGGCCGCTCCACCCTTGTTGTCCGGAACGACACCGGCGTGACTCTCAGCACCTCATACACTCCAGGCTACGACCCCGGTGAGGACATCCCGCCTGGCGCCACCGTGAAGATCCGCCCCCTCTTCGACCGCTTCGACGATCCGCGCGAGGTGAGCTTCTACACGGTCGGAGACTACCGGCACTGGACCACGTGGCGTTGTCAGTGGGATTACGCGAAATCCCAGGAGCCGCTCGTGGTTGACTTCACCAACACGGCCGGCTGCCAGATGTCCACGCATGACATGGATGAATTCACGGCGCGCCCTGAGGTTCGATAACCGCATCAGATACCTCGCCCCAGGAAGCGATAGAACTTGCCCCAAAGTGATCCCGCCCGCTTGCACATCACCACGGCCCCATCGCACTATCGCGCCGCCATGACACCACCCCAACCGGCGCGCCCCACGCGTCCGGCCAGCCTCCCTGCGAAAACCGCAGAGAAACCGGCCCAGGACGCACAAAATCAACAGTTTTGCCGAGCAAACTCGCTCGCCAGCCGTCGCCGCCCGGCGGTCGCGCACCACACCACTGGAAAGACTAGGAAATACCGGGCGAAAAGAACTGTGAACTGTCCACTGTCAACTGTGAACTCAGTCGAGCCCCGCCCGGAACCGGTGGTACCCGATTGCCCGCGACAGCGCCCCCGCCGCCCGCTCGAACGACGCGAACACCGCGATGCCGCGCTCCTGCACCCGCAGCCGCGCCTGCCGCACGGCCTCCTCGACGTGCTGCGGCTGCAGCACCGCCGCGAACGGCTTCTTCGACTTCTCCGCGTGCGACGACAGCGTGTCCAGCAGCCCGTCCAGGCTCGCCGGGTTCGCCTGCCACATCCGCGCCAGGAACCCCGACGCCATCTCCATCGCGATCGCGTCCACGCGCTCGTCGCGCTCCAGGATCTCGAACAGTCGCTGCAGCGTTCCCGCCGATCCCCCAAATCCGATCGTCCCGCCCATGTCCAGCGGATTCTGATAGCTGCCGCCCACGATGTTGAAGAACGACTTCAGCTCCTCGTACGAGCTCTCCGAGAGGCGCGGCACTTCCAGCCCGGCCCCGACGAACGCGTCCGTGATCACCACCGACTGCCCGCCCGTCATCGCCATCAACCCCATGCGGCGCCCCGCCGAAGGACCCGAACCAGCGGCAAAGACGGGCGGCTTCGCGTGCAGCAGCGCCTTCACCACGTCGATCGTGTCCTCCAGGCTGTGCGCCTCGATCGCCCCCGCCTGCCGCACGATCGCCCGGAACACGGACTGCGAGGTCGCCAGCGACCCGGTGTGCGAAGCTGTCGCCCGGGATCCCGCGTCCGTCACGCCGCCCTTCCACACCACCACCGGCTTCATCGAGGCGGCGCGCCGCAGCGATCGCACGAACCGCGGCCCGTCCTTCACGCCCTCGATGTACATGGCGATGACCTTCGTCTCCGGGTCGTCCGCCAGGTAGTCGAGATAGTCCGGCACGTCGAGGATGATCGCGTTGCCGATGCTGATCGACGTACTCACCCGCACGCCGTGCTGCTCGCCCACCAGGCCGAAGTTGATCGAGTGTGTGCCACTCTGGCCGATGAACCCGGCCTCGCCTGCGTCGCCTGCGCCCTGGTCCCCGCTCTGCCGGATCCCCAACCGCCGGTTGTACAGCCCCATGCAGTTCGGGCCGATGAGCGCGATGTGCCCATCGCGCGCGATCTGCAGCAGCTGGTCCTGCATCGCGATCGCATCCGGCTCGCCCGTTTCCGCGAACCCGGACGTGAACAGCGCCACGCCGCACACGCCCTTCTTCGCGCAGTCCGTCATCACGCGCGCCGCCACCTGTCGCGGTACGGCGAGCATCGCGTAGTCCACGTCGCCGGGCACGTCGGCCAGCGACGTGAAGTTCGTCACCCCCATCGCCTCGATGCCCGGGATCTCGTTCGGGTCGATCTGCACCGAGTACAACTTGCGCTCGCCGCCGGCCCCGTCGACGAACGGCGAGTAGTTGCGCAGCCACATGTACCCGTCGGCCTTCTTCGAACCGACCACCACGACAGTCTTGGGGTTCAGCGCGCGCTTCAGGTCAAATGCCATCAGGAGTTCTCACTGGTGCCGCGGAACGTTGCTCGCCGCTGTCTAGCGTTGTATGCGTCCCGTACGGACAGGTCTTTAGACCTGTCCACTGCCGTCGGTGTGGGTCGGGGCTCCTACCTGGCAGAGCGCGTCGCAACGGAGATCCGTCGAGTGCGAACTGTGAACTACCAACTACTCACTCAGGACAATCCGCGCGTCGACCGCGATCGCGCCGTCCTTGTACGCGAACACCGGATTGAGGTCGAGCTCCGCCACTTCTGGGTTCGCCTCGATGAACGTCGAGACCTTCAGCAACAGCTCCTGCAACTTCGCGACGTCCGCCGGGTCGTGCCCGCGAAACCCCTCCAGCACCGGGTATCCCTTGATCTCATGGATCATTTGGCGCGCGTCGCGCTCGTTGATCGGCACCACGCGGAACGCCACGTCCTTCAGGATCTCTACCATGATCCCGCCCAGGCCGAACATCATGACCGGGCCGAATTGCGGGTCCGTCGTCATCCCCACGATGACCTCGGTGCCCTGCCTCTCCATGCGCTGCACGGCGACACCGTCGATCGTCGCCTTCGGCGAGGCCTTCTTCGCGTTCGCCACTACGCGTTCGAACGCTGCTCCGACCTCCTCCGCCGACGACAGCCCCAGCGCCACCCCTCCGACGTCGGACTTGTGCGTGATCTGCGGCGACACGATCTTCAGGACGATCGGATACCCCAGCTCGCTCGCCATCTTCACGGCGTCTTCTTTGGTCGTGGCCAGACGAGCGGGCGAGACGGGGACGCCCGCCTGCTCGAGCACCTGTTTCGCTTCGACTTCGGTCAGCAGCGTGCGACCCTCTTTGCGGGCCGCCTCGATGATCGCATTGGACATTCCTGCACCTCGGGTTTTCTAAGAGCGCCGTCATCGTACGAGAACGCCGTTTCTGGAGCCAATGAACCGGCTCTCCGCCTAGGTGGAACCCCGACTTCGCGCGCCCGTCGCTCGCGCAGATGGCCCGTGCGCCCGGCCCGGTCGATACTTCAGGCGGACTGCGCCAAGCAAGAGGAGATCCGGTTGATGAAGATCTGGATGCGCTTCCTCGTACTGCTGACGGTCGCTGCTCTGTTCCCCGCGCTGGCCACCGCGTGTGGCGGCGGCGGCAAGAAGGGCGACGACCGCGACGCGACGCCGACGCGCGCCGCCTCAACCGCCGCCGACGACACTCCGGAAGGAGACGCCTCTCCCACCCGTCGTGCATCGTTGAAGACGAAGACGCCGGTCAAGAAGACGGCAACGTCGGCGAAGACGAGTCCCGCGACGTCCGCCATCGATCTCGACAGCTTCCACTACGAGGTCGAGATCGCGTTCAACGTTGCCGGTGAAGATGTCGCGATCAGCGGAAGGATCGAGGGCGACTACGTTGCGCCCGACGCTCACAGCTACACGCAGGAGTTCAGCTTCGCCGGCATCTCGGGCAGCGAAGCCGCCGTCATCATCGGCGGTGAAGCATGGCGGCGCGAAGGCGAGAGCGACTGGGAAGAAGTCGATCCCTCCGATCTGAACACCGATCTCACCTCCGCGGATCCGGAGTTCATCGCCGATTCGGAGTTCGTCGAGGACATCGACGTCTTCGATAGCGAGGAGGACCAGGTTGATGGCCGCGCCGCGCGCAAGTATTCCTTCACGAAGGAAGACATCGACGCGATCGCCGGGCTCCTCGGCGATGACTTCATCGACGAAAACGATCTCGGAGACATCGACGCGTTCACGATGGTCGTGTGGATCGATGAGGAAGAAGAGGTCATCCTCCGTGCCGACCTCTCGGCCACGGCGAAGGCCGCGGCGCTCGGTGATACCGGCCTCGGTGTGGACCCGGACCAGCTCGTTGAAGTAACGCTGACGCTTCGCCTCTCGAACGTGAACGACGGCTCGATCGAGATCGAGCCGCCAATCTGACGTACTGCCAGAGTCGATTGGGCCTTCCAGTCATTTCTGCAGGCGGCTCCTACATAGTAGGATCGCTTCCATCTGCTCGAACGGCGCGGGGCGCCCCAGCCGGACAGGAAGTCGATGGCTCTCGCCTGGGCCGCAGCCGCATGGATTGCGGGCGTGGTCGCTGCTGCCGCGCTTGGCGCCGCCGCGTGGCCCCTCGCGCTGGCCCTCGCGGCGATCCTCCTCGCGCTTGCGCTGCTTAGGCGCGATCCGAGGATCGTGGCGTACGCTGCCATCCTCCCGCTGATCTTCGCCGCCGGCCTCGCTCGCTTCGCGACGTTCGACGACCGCATGGCCGAAGACGATGTCGCACGCCTCGCCGGCGGCCCGTCGATGCGCATTCGCGGAATCGTTAGAGACGACCCCGACATCGGCGACACGACGCAGCGTTTCGCGATCTCCGTTCGCGAGCTCCAGCGAGCTGGAGGATGGCAGCGGGCGTCCGGCGGCGTCCTCGTGGGCACTGGCCTGCTCCCCCGCCTTGCCGCTGGCGACGTAGTGGAGCTCGAAGGTCAGCTCGAGCTCCCGTCGAGCGTCGGCGCCTTCGACTATGCGGAGTATCTCGCGCAGCGTGGCGTCCGCAGCGTGCTGGCGTTCCCGGGCGTCCGCATCGTCGGCCACGAGGATGACAACGCGCTCGCGGCGACTATCTTGGACGTTCGTCGCCGCCTCTCGCGAGGTCTCACGCTGGCCTTGCCTGAGCCGCACGCCTCGCTCGCGCAGGGCGTCGTCCTCGGCCGCAGGGCCGCCCTCCCCCGAGACCTCAACGATGACCTGAACGCGACCAACACCTCGCACCTCGTCGTCGTCTCGGGAGCGAACGTC
>DATECV010000023.1:0-2383 GCA_035286725.1 Dehalococcoidia bacterium
GTACGGCGCCTGCCGGCCTTCGTACTCGTGGCGTTGTTAGGCGCCGCGGCGTTCGGGGCGCCGGGTGCACGCCGAGGGACCCGGGTGGCGGAGGCGTGCGCGTTCGTGGAGCCGCCGACGACGTACGAAACGACGGAGGACCGGAAGCTGTACATGGCGGCGATGGACCTGGCGGCGTACGACATGCTGTTCCCGAAGGACCGGTTCTTCTCGCAGGCGTACCTAGAGAGCGGGACGCGGTCGAACCGGCAGAACGGGCCGGAGACGTACATTCCGCCGACGCTGCTGAAGTCGATTAGCTGGTTGGAGAGCCTGTCATCTCAGGGGGCGCCGGCGCTGCCGTTCGGCGCGATCGGGCCGGGACTGGTGTCGTTCGACTGCGGGTACGGGATCGCGCAGGTGACGAGCGGGATGACGGCGCCGCTGGGCGAGAGCGGGCAGCCGACGGACGAGCAGGCGCTGGTGGCGACGCACTTTGCGTACAACATCGGGCGCGGGGCGGCGATCCTGATCGACAAGTGGAACGCGGCGCCGGAGAACCGGCCGATCGCGGGGATTGATACGAACAGCGACCCGCACATCGTGGAGAACTGGTACTTCGCGGTCTGGGGGTACAACGGGTTCACGGGGCCGGGCGCGAACCGGAGCAACCACCCGCTGGACCCGATCTACGGCTCGTGGCCGCGGACGCCATACAGCTGCGGGGCGGGGAACGACGGGCTGGGGCACAACCGGACGCAGTACCCGTATCAGGAGCTGGTGTTCGGGTGCATGGCGCATCCGCCAACGGTGCAGGGGCAGCCGCTGTGGAAGGCGCTGGATGTCACCCTGCCGGACCTGAGCAACGCGTACTGGCGGACGCCGCTGGACCTGGCGAATTTCGAGTCGCCGTACGAGGCGATGGACATCCCGACGGCCAAGCCTCAGCACACGGACGCTACGCCGAAGCCGCCGGAGTGGGTGCGGCCTCTGGTTCTGGGCGCGCCGCGGCTGACGGTGGACCGGCCGATCCTGCTGGTACACGTGAGGCCGGGGCAATCGGCGACGCCGGCGGAGGTGCGGATCTCGAATGCGGGGACGGGGATTGTGCCGTGGCGGGTGAGCGCGAACAAGACGTGGATCACGGTCTCACAGCAGGCGGGGGTAGCGGTGGGGACCGACATGATCTGCCTGCCGGACTCGCCGTGCGAGCGGACGGCGGTGCTGAAGATCTCGGTGGACCCGACGAAGGTGCTGGGCAGCGACGCGGCGGTGGTGAAGATCCAGGGGCTGGGTCAGGGCGTGGGAGCGTCGGAGATCGCGGTGTTCATCAAGGTGAACGTGGCGATCGGCGTGCCGGGCACGACGAAGAACTAGGCTCACGAATTGCACAGGTTTGCCGCGATAAGCGTGTTGCGGATCCGTCGCAACAGGCGGCCGCATCGGCCGCCGCGCCTGATCCAACGGCTGTT
Source organism: Dehalococcoidia bacterium (assembly GCA_035286725.1). Classification (GTDB taxonomy): domain Bacteria; phylum Chloroflexota; class Dehalococcoidia; order DSTF01; family JACRBR01; genus JACRBR01. The sequence continues at coordinate 1,452 of DATECV010000023.1, forward strand.
TCGGGGCGAATGAATCTCAGTTGAGGCGAAAGGCCGCGGACGGCGAGGAGCCGCCGCCAGCAGCCGCCTCGTGGAGGAGATTCATGTTGGAGCAGATTCGAACGAGAGGCAGGCTCGCCGCGCTGGCGGCGATCGCGGTGATCGGTGTCGCGGTGTTCGCGGCGTGCGGCGACGATGACGACGGTGGCGGTGACACGCCGACGCAGGCGCCGGCGGCGACGGCGACGAAGGCCTCGGCGCAACCGACAGCGGCGGCGCAGCCAACAGCGGCGACCGAGTCGGAGGAGTTGGGCAGCACGCCGGGCTGGGGCGGCGGCCAGACGGCGACCGTCTTCTACACGAAGGACTTCTTCTGCGACGCGGCGACGTGCGAGGCCGGCACGGCCGGTGCGAACGCGCCGGGCACGGCCGACCCGGTGCCGTCGGTGTGGGTGCTGGTGCCGTTGTTCGACGACGTTTCGGGCATCGACTTCCACTGCCCGACGGCGGGGAACTGCGTCGCGCACCCGAACGAGCTGGACGTGAGCCAGATCGGCCTGGGCGAGGTGATCCCGATCCCGCCGCACAGCCACATCGTCGACCCGGCCGAGGCCGGCTTCTCGGCGGCGGGTGAGACGCCGTGGAAGGTGGTGGTCGTGGGCGTGAAGACGCGCGCGGCATGGGACATGCTGGAGCAGGGCAAGTCGATCGAGACGCTGCGCGACGTGCAGGCGGACGAGGCGAACGCGACGGCGGACATTCCGACGAACATCGTGCTGTTCTTCGGCATCCGGTAGGCGATTTCAGGTAGCGGGTGGTCTGCCGTGCGGCGGGCCGCCCGCGTTTTCTCAGAGCGGACGACGCGGGCGAGGGCGCCCGCGCTCCAACACGAGTGGACGACGCGGGCGAGGGCGCCCGCGCTCCAACACGAGTGGACGACGCGGGCGAGGGCG
>DATECV010000024.1:0-7304 GCA_035286725.1 Dehalococcoidia bacterium
TCCGCTGACGCCGTGACCGCGAAACCGGCCGGCGGGCTGCGCCCCTACGGACGACGCGCGGGCACCTGCACGAGGGTCAGGCTTTTTCGGTGACCTTGTACTCGAGACGGCGGCCCAGGGCGAGGCGGATCTGGGCGTCCAGCGCGGGCATGGCGGTGAAGAAGAGCGTGATGGGCGCCATGAGCAGCCACTGGGCGAACTGCACGGGATAGAGCCAGACCTTCCAGTGCTTCGGGCGCTGGGGACGCATCATCATGTCGAGCACGATCATCACGATCAGCGGGATAATGCACGGCAGCAGGATGTAGTGGGAAGCGGTGAGGAACCACTCCGGGATGTTCTGGCGGGCGAAGGGGTGGAGGCCCAGGAACCCGCCCCAGGCGCCCGCGGACATGTTGGCGGCGACGCCGGTGATGAGGAACCACTGAGAGGACCAGAGGACGTGGTTCTCGGTAAGGCTCCATGTGCGGCGGAGACGCTTGAGGAACGGGATCTCGGGGTGGCGTACGAACTGGCGGAGGGCGTAGGGGATGTCACTGCACCCCCAGGCATGCCGGCGGGCCTGCTGGTAGTGCTCCCAGTACGTGCGGGTGTAGCTGTGGGCACGGACACCGTCGTTGCCGACCGGCAGCAGGATTGGCTGTACGTCAGGCTCGCCATTCAGCTCGAAGAAGCACTTCAGGAACATGTGCCAGTCTTCGGGGACGACATCGACGTCCCAGTAGCCGACCTCGTAGCACATGCGCATGCTGAGGCTGTACGTGGACTGCGGAAAAAGCACGGTGTACTTCCGCATGAGCTTGGCGAGGTGGTTGATGCCGCCGAGGCTGTTCTGGATGCGGAGAGGGGCGGGCACGTCCCAGACGTTGTTGTAGTAGAAGATGGGCCCCTGCCAGAAGGTGCGGTAGCGCTTGGTGTTCGTGGCGAAGTAGTAGGTGAGAGCGCTGAAGTAGCGTGGATGGAACAGGGTATCCGCGTCGCAGCTCGTCACCGTCATGTGATTCAGGCTGAAGCCCATCTCATCGCAGAACAGCGCCTTCGCCTGCTTCGCCGCCCAGGCTTCGTTCGACGACTTGCCGCGAACCTCGCCGACGAGGTCGGACGGGTGAGTCGTGCCGACGAAGGCGAGGAAGCTGCGGCCGAACTCTGACCGGAGCTGGAGGAAACGCTCCGGCGCGCCCATATCGTCTGCCTCCATGGCGAGGACCACGAGCAGCTTCTGGCGCGCGACCTCGCTTTCGGCGAGCTTGCCGATGGTGGCGCGGAGCTTTTCGACGGACTCCTTGTAGGTGGGGATGATCACCAGGTGGCGGACGTCATCCCAGGCGAGGACGTCGCGTTCGGCGCCGGGCGGCGTGAGGACGGTTTCGGCGTCGTATTTCTGGCGCCAGTCGATGCGGGCGGTGGCGTGGATGGCACGGTAGCCCCGGTAGGCGTGGATGCCGTTGTTGATGGATCGCCAGGCCCAGTAGAGATCGAAGCCCAGCAGCATGATGACGAGCGGGATGGGGAGGAAATAGGCGCCCCACACCATCGATGAGATAAGGGCCGCGGCGAGTGCGAACGGCAACGCTTCGAGGCCGCGCTGGAGGACGCGGTCCCACGTTGTGGTGACGTGCATACGCTGGCGGACTGCGGTCGCGGCATCGACGACGGGCTGTGGGATGTGCGGGAGATCGAGGACAGGAAGCGGTCGCGGTGGGTTGAGGACGGCGACGCGGGCGGCGGCCGGGGCGCCTTCTCCACGGCGCAGCATGGCGGGCACGCCGCCGCCGAGATGGTGAGGCTCGGGCAGCTCGCCGAAGTCGGGCGCCTGAGCTGGCGTCCACGCCGCACGGAAGCTGCTTGCAGCCGCCCTGCCGCGTGTCTTGCGGGATCGCGTCGCGGGAATAGCGCCTCCCTGCGTGTCCTTTGGCGGTAAAGGAAAAAGGCCGTCCATCTATTGTGTCCGACCTTCAAAGCCTGCGAGGTTAGCTGGCGGCTTAGGGGAGAAGGTTCCCCTCTCGCACCACGGCGAGTTCAGCCCGGGATCCTGTTGGGTCCCCCGCTCCCCGCGCGATGCGGGGACTCGGCTATTCGTATGCGGTTGTCAGAGCGATCTTAGGGGCGCTCCGTTCGGGCTGTCAAGCGCGGATCCGGCCGCGGCCGCCGGGGACCAGGGGGCGGGTCGAATCTGAAATGGTCCTGACATGGGAGACGTTGAAGCTGTGGCGAAAGTTCCGCCGGCACCCGGGCGCCCTGCGATTCCGCGTTCGGCCGGCCACCCGCCCTCACCCATCCCCCCACCGCCCCGCCGTCCCCTGCCGCGGACGCCAGCGCCGTCTCCCGCCCGATCCCGGCAGAAAGCCCCGTGACAATCACCACCACATCCCGCACCCCCATGCCGTGAGTGTCCGGTGGGACGTGGGAGGTGGGGGAGTCAGGTCGGCGTTCAGCTCTTGAGACTACGACGCCCGCGAGCCGGGTCGGACGAAGACCATGCGGCGACGCAGAAGCCTCACGCGAGATCTATTAACGCCCTCTGTGCGCTCGGTGTCCCTGTGGTGAATACCCGAGGGCTACTCGCCGGTCTCGCTCTCGAGCCGGATCCCCTCCGCCGCCGGCAGCGTCTCTTCCAGGAACCGCATCGCTGACGCGTCGTGCTTCAGGTACGCGTCGAAGAACGGCGTCGCCGCCACACGCAGCAGCTCGCGCTGCCGGTCCCCTGCGATCAACTCGTCCGCCGACGTCTCCCGTTGCAGGCACCGCGCACCGTCCGACCCCAGCGCTTGGATGATCACGCCCGCGTCATCGACCGTGGTCCCGCCCGAAGCCTGGTTCACGATGTCAGGAAGCTTGTCGTCCGTGATGTCCAGGTCCGCGAACCTGATGTGGTCCGCCCCGATGATGTCCGCGTAGTATTTCGGCGCGCTCGCGATTTCGTACGCCTGCCGGATCCAAGACGGGCTCACGATGATCTCCTTCGACCCTCCGACGATCATCGCCGGCAAGGAAGAACCCTCCGCCAGGCCGTCCGGCAGGAAGCACGCAGGCGGCGAGATGGGCACGATCGCATCGATCCGCGGGTCGCGCCGCTCCCCGTACGCGGCCAGCATCGTCGTCAGCCCGCCCAGCGAGTGCCCCGTCATGCCGATCGTCTCGTGGTCGATCGCCCCATTCAGCGGCCACCCGCTCTCCCCCTCCCGTCCCAGCAGCTCGTCGATCACGAACGACACGTCCGCCGGCTGATCCAGCACCGCGTACAACCGCGCGCCGCCCGCCGCGGCGATGTTGCTCCCGGGGAAGTCCGGAGACGCCACCACGTACCCGTGGCTCGCCAGGTGCTGTGCGTACGATGCCGACTGCCGCCGGAAGGCCGAGAACCCGTGCGCGAACACAATCAGCGGATACGGCCCGCCCGAAAGCTCCGCCGCGGCGTCCTTCTCCTCCGGCGCCGCGACAGTGGGCGCCGCCGGATACCAGACCTCCGTCACCAGCGTGCGCGTCGCCGCCCCGGCGTAGTCCCGGTTCGCCGCCGTCGGCCGCGATGCGTCCACCAGCTCCAGCGTCATCACCCCGACGCCATACGCCCCGCGCTCCGACACGTCCGCTACCGTCAGCGCCGGCCCCACCGTCGCCGTCGGCGTAGCCTCGGGATCGTCGCCCGACGAACACCCGGCAACCGCCAGCAGCAGTCCGAAGCCAACAACCAGGAGGAGTCGCCGATACTCCATACGCCGCCGAGTATAAACCGAACTGACAACTGACAACTCAGAACTGAGAACTACCAACTACGAACTTCCCAACACCGCCACGTCAACCGTCCGCGTCCGCGCCTCGTACAGCTCCACCAGGTACACGTGCTGCCACGTCCCCAGGTCCAGCCGCCCCTCGCGCACCGGCACCCACGTCGATTCCCCGAACAGCATCGCCGTCGCCAGATGAGCGACAGCGTTCTCCGCCCCTTCCTCGATGTGCCGGTACCGCCGCGTCGTCGGAAACATCTGGTAGACAGCGTCCCGCATGTCCTCGTGGAGCCGCGGGTCCGGTTCGTTGCAGGTAATCGCCGCCGTCGTGTGCCGGCTCCGCACCAGCGCGATCCCCTCCCGCAGCCCCGCCCGCGCCACGCACGCCTCGATCTCCTGCGTGATCTCGGCGAAATGCCCGATCCCCTTCGTTCGCACCTGAATCTGTTCCAGCTTCACGATGCTGCTCACGGGCGCTCCTTCCGCTCTGGTCCCCTTGATGCTCTATGATACTCCCTGCTACTCTATGATCACCTATGACTACTGCTGAGCACGAGTACCTCACCATCGCCGAAGCCGCTGCCCTGCTGCGGGTCAGCAAGGCCACCATCCGCCGCTCGATCGATGCCGGCCGGATTCCCGTCGTCCGTATCGGCCCCCGTAACATCCGCATCCGCCGGCACGACCTGGAGCCCGGCCGCGTACCACTCGATGATCGACGCGATCCGGACTGGTGGAGGAAGTACATCATGCCATCCCCTCCCCCTAGGTTTACCGAGGAGGAGCTGATGGCCCGCATCGAAGTGATCAACGAGGCCATCCTCGCAGATCGGGGCGGCGTGCCGCTCGATGATTCGCTGCCCTATATCCACGCGGCCCGCGACGAGCGCGATGAGTACTTGGCGAACCTGTGACGGACACGGTCTGTGTCGATGCCAGCGTTGCTGCCAAGTGGCTCATGCACGAGATAGACCGGCCGCTTGCGTTGTCGCTCCGCACTCACCATCTCGGCCAGGGGGGCACCTTCATCGCTCCGCCTCAGTTTTCGGGCGAGATGGCTAGCGCGATTTATAAGAAGGCGCGTGCCCAGCAGATGACTGAGCAGAACGCGCGCCTCCTTACGGCGAACATTGTCGACCTTGGGGTCCAACTTTTCGATCATCGTGAAACGGTGACGGCCGGCCTCGAGATCGCCCTGAGGTTCAACCTCAAGTGGATCTACGACGCCTTCTACGTCGCCCTCGCCGACATCGTGGGCTGCGACATGTGGACCGCCGATGCTGGCCTCTATCGTGCCGTGAATCCCGCCTTTCCCAACGTCCACCTGCTGGCCGAACTGAGGCGGCCTTGAACGTCCGCGCCGTCCTCTTTGACGTCGGCGGCCCGCTCAACACCGAGTTCGAGCACGAACGCCTCATCGACGCCGACATCCTGGCCGTGCTTGCCGGCGCCGGCATCGACGTCACCCCGCAACAGTACACCGCCGCCGTCGACTTCGCCGTGCACGCCTACGCGCCCGACGCCCACCCCGCCATCATCTGGCACGCCACCGGCGGCGATCGCGAGCTGGCCGACCGGCTCTTCGATGAGTTCCGTGTCCGCGCGCACGCACGCCCGATGCCGTTCGAGCTGCGAGAGGGCATCGCAGAAGTCGTCGAGTGGCTGCACGGACGCGGCCTCCGGCTCGGCCTCGCCGCGAATCAGCCGCACGCCACCCTGGAGGTCCTCGACCGCCACGGCATCGGCCGCTTCTTCCACCACCGCGAGGTCTCCGGCACGCACGGCTACCGCAAGCCCGATCCCCGCCTCTTCCTCCGCTGCTGCGAGGACCTGGGCGTTCAACCCGAAGCATGCATCATGATTGGCGATCGGATCGATAACGACGTCGCGCCGGCGAAGCTGCTGGGCATGCGCGCCGTGCTCTTCCGGACGGGCCGCCACGCTGCCCAGCAGCCGCGCTCGCACGACGAACTGCCCGACGCCGAAGTACGCACGCCGCTGGAGTTGCGACGCGCGCTCGAGGTCCTCCTCGACGAGTAACCCGCTACCGCCCGCTGTTACCGCTCCGGTGCTGCAGGCGCCGGCTCTGCTCCGCCACCTCCCGCTCCATGCGGGCGCGCTGAGCCTCCAGCTCTTCGTCCTTGATGACGGGCATGTGCGGCAGGCGCCGGAACGGGTCGTCCTCCGGCTCGATGCCGGGCTCCGCCATACGGTGGTCCGATACCTCCTTGCGCGGAACCTCCAGGACAACCGCCTCGTTGTCCTCCTCCCGGATCAGCTCCGCGGAAAGCCAGTAGTCCCGGTGCATCGGCACATCCACCTTGAAGTAGCTGCCCGATACCTCCTTCACCTTCCCCAGCCGCTTCCCGTCATCGCTCATGACGGCCAGCCCAGGCTCGGGGTGGTGTTGCACGTCGTGCTGTGTGTACCGCATCGTCGTACCTCCGTGTACAAGACTGCCTGTTGGTGGTCGCGCTCAACGCGCCGCCGCCAGCCGGTAGCCGGCGATGGCCCCGCCCGCCGCCGCGACCACACCCGCCGTGATGACGGCCACGCGCCGGACGCGTTCTCGGTGTCGTCTCCGGACCGCCTCCTCGCGCATCGCCTCCCGGTAGCGCGCCAGCCCGCGGTCCTGCACCTGCGAGCTCGCCTGGCCCTCCGTGTGGCGCTGAAAGCCGTGCCCGTTCCGCCGGATCGACTCGAACGTTCTCCCGCCATCCCGGGAGAGCCTCAGCGTCTGCACCGGTTCCTGGGCGTCGGCCACCTGCCCATCGTGGGCCCTGCCTGCCTCGCCGTCCGGCGCCGCTACCCGCCGCCCCGCAGCGGCCGAACGGTCGACGCCGAGTTGCAGCGCCGTCGCCGTGCGCGATGAGACGAGTTCCGAAGGCAGCCAGTAGTCCCGGTGCAGCGGCGCGTCCACCTTGAAGTAGCCGCCAGCGATTTCCTTCACCGTGCCGATCGTCGTGCCGTCCGCCGATTCGATGGGCATGCCGGGCATGACATGCTCCCGTGTCCTCATGCGGTCCTCCCTTTCCCGGCAGGGGGCGGAGAACGCCGGCCCGGACAGGTCGGGGGAGCGAGACTGCCCGGACCGGGTCTGCTGCATCCTAGGCCCGCCCGCATCTTCGCCGCGTGACGCCCGCGCTGTGCGCCAATTTCGATGCCATAACAATGCTCGCCCGTGGCGCAGGAGCCTCCAAAAAGGCTTAGAATGGCTTCGGTCACGAGTTGACACCGTGCCGAACAAATGTACTTGACAGTAGCTCGGCCTCCGGCCTATCATAGCCCCGTTCTAGAGCGTTTGTTCTAATTCGAGGCAGGAGGCCGCAACGTGGCGAAGCACGACAAGAGCGAGAAGCGCCAGCAGATGGCGCCACAGGACATGAGCGACGAGAAGAAGTCCCAGGCCCTTCAGGAAGCGCTCGACGATATCGAGAAGCGCTACGGCCGCGGCGCCATCATGAAGCTCGGCGACGCCAAGGACTTCGAGGTGGAGGTCATCTCCACCGGCTCCCTCGCCCTCGACCTCGCCCTCGGCGTCAGCGGTCTCCCTCGCGGACGCATCACCGAGATCTACGG
>DATECV010000025.1:0-2230 GCA_035286725.1 Dehalococcoidia bacterium
TGAGGTTCGGATCGAGCAGCGCCACCAGCGCCTCGCAGCGCTCGCGGGCGCAACGCTCAGCCAGCGGCGGCAGTTGCGACGCCGACTCGGCGAACGCATCGACCAACGTCATGCCGTAGACCTTCGCCGCCGCGCGCGACCCGGCGCGCCCGTCCAGTTCGGCAGTTCCCAGTCCCGAGGAAAGCACCACCACGCGCTTGGCGCGCGGCGCGATCTCCTGCAGTAGCTCGAACAGTTTGGTCGTCAACTCGTCGCCCTGGTTGGTCACTCCCGTGACGTTGCCGCCTGGGCGCGCCAGGCTCGCGATCAGCCCGACGCGCTGCGCACCCGCGCCGCCCGTCATCACGATCGGGATTGTCTTCGATTCTCGGTGGAACGCCTGCGCGGGGAGCACAACGTTGGTCGCGGCGACGTCGGGCTTGAGGCCCAGCAACTCGCGGGCGAGCTCCGGCAGCCGCTCTACCCGATTGCTGCTCCAGCGCACTTCCATGCGGTAGTTTTGTCCCTCGCGGTAGCCCAGTTCTCGCAATCCCTCGCGCAGGGCCTCTAGGCGCGGACGGGTCGCGCTCTCCGTTCCATGGAACAGCACCACGATCAGCGGCATGCGCGGCTGCGCGGAAGCACCACCGGCGGCAAGGGCGGCGCATAGGGCCAAGAGCAAAGCGTACGCGGCGCGCAGCTTCATTCGCTTACCGTCTCCGCGGGTCTCTGTTGCCACCGTGCCGCCGAACGGGCATGGTGAGCGGCCGGCCGCTCTGGGCCGGCCCGCTCCACCATGTTGTTCGGCAGGCTCACCGGCCAATCTCGGGTATCGAAAGGCCTCGGCAGATTTTCCGGGCCAGGACATCTGAGATTTCGTTGTGTCGGGGCACCGCCTCGACAGCTCCCGTCGTAGGATTGGTCCAAAGGGAATGCGCCGCGCCTTCCCGCTTCAAGTGGCACCCGTGCTTCCTCAGGTGCCGAAGCAGGTCGCCCCGCTTCACCCGACGACGACCTTCTCTCGGGTCGCCGTCGCGGGTATGCCACGAAGGCCGTCCTTCCGCCTGTCCTCAAGAATCAGGGCGATGGCATCGCGCAGGCTCTTCAGCGCTGCCGCCTTCGTCTTGCCCTGGCCATTCGCACCGGGAATCTCCGGGCAGTACGCGATGTACCAGCGTCCGTCCCGTTCCACTACCGCGGTGAATTCGTTCCGCATATCCTCCCTTGCCTCCGCTTCAAGCGTAGCGCATTTCTGGCGCTGCGTTGCTCTGCCGAACGATCACGGTCAGCAGCCGAGGCGAGCAACGCGAGCGCCGGTCTGCTGCAGCGTGCGGTTCGGCGATCGGTCGCCATTGGCTCAGGCGGCGTAGGCGATGATCTCCAATTCGATTCCCCGGTCCGCCCGCTCCAGGATCTTGTCGACGCGGGCGAGCACAGCGTCCTCAATCAGATACTGCGGACAGCTCGCGCACTGGAAGACAGGGAGACTCTTGAGGATCACGATGCCCGCGTCACGGACCTTGAACGGCAGGTCAGTCTTCGTCGCCTTCAGTTCAGCTCCACAGACCTCACACCTCATCGCCTCGGCCTCCTAGTCTTCATGTCGTCCTGCCATTCGCCACGGTCTGGGCGGTACGACGTGACGACCCGCACATTATCGCCCTCAACGTCCACCGCGAACAGCACGTGAAACGCCTCCGGCCCGTGCCGGGCGAGAATCAGGTAGCTCGGAAGGTACTTGTCCTCAGGGTACGCCTCGACCATCTGATACGAGTCCACGGCGGCCAAGATCGCCTCGCGCGAAATGAACCGACCGGCAAGGCGCATATTCACGTGGTACGTCCAAAAGAGTCTGCCGCGACGAACGCAGTCTTGAATGAAACCGAGTGGGTCGTCAGGAAGCCTCCCATCAGTGGCCAGTTCGCCGTCTCCGTCAGACCTCAGCGCAAATTCGCCGAACGCCGCGCTCAGCGGCGGGCGCTTGTCGCCCGTCCGCTGGAGCGTGAAGTTAGACGCCGGGTTGCCTCGGACACCCTGAGCAGCGACCGAAGCGCCTCGTTCACAGCAGCCGAGCTGCGGAACGCCTTGGCCACGTCCGGTTCGAGAACGACCACGTTTGCGCCTTCCTTCAGGAGCCGACGGTAGTACTTGCCGCGTACAGCCTTCGAGTAGTCGAAGTCGTACTCGGCGCGCATCTCATTGGCCGGCGTAGCGCTCTTAGCCTTCATGACGTTTCCTCTCGCGAGCCGTT
>DATECV010000026.1:0-3828 GCA_035286725.1 Dehalococcoidia bacterium
GATCAGCAGGTACTTGGATCCGCGGGTGCTCGATCGGCGGGTACCTGGATTGGCGGGGGCACGGAGACTGACTGGTAGGTGTTCGCTACAATTTCCGTGTCCGAGGGCGTCGCAGGGGAGGGGGACTTTCACATGGCCACCGACACACGGCTGATGGCGCTGTCGATCGTCGAGGAACAGTACCCACGCTACGATCCAGCGCACGGCACGCCGGACCCGATGGTGAGGCGGCTGCTGACGATCCAGCTCCCAAAGGGATCCGCGCGCTTCGAGCAGACTGACTACGGGCATCCCGGCCGGTTCAATCCGTGGGATCCGCGGGGGATCGACATGCCGTTGCAGCCGCGTACGAACGAGCTCACGGCGCTGTGCGATGCGCTCTCATCGCTGTTGAGCTGACTACGGCAGGGCGTCGAGCTCGGCGCGCGTCTCGGGCGGGATGGTGACAGTCAGGCGGGCGATCGAGCCGGTGACATCGGCGACGTACAGGTGGCCATCGGCCGTCGCGGCGACGCCAACAGGGTGGGGGGCCGGGTCGCCGGTGAAGGCGTATACACCGCGCTGCTTCCCCGTCCGGTCGTAGACCAGCACGCGGCCTTTGGTGGGATCGGTGAGGAACACGAGATCGCCCTGGACGGCGATGTGCGGCAGCTGCCGGCCCGTGCCACCGACGCCACGGAAGGCCTTGCCCTCCTTGCCGTCGGGCGAGCGGATGACGGACTGAGCCTCGAAATCGACGACATAGAAGACGCCGTCTTGGCCGATCCCGACATCGGACGGCTGCTTCGCACGGACGGGCGCCTCCGGCAGGGAGATCGGCAGCAGGGACGTCTCGCCGCCGGACAATGGCACGATATAGATGGCACCACCGTTGGGTGACGCGACGTACGCATTCTCGCCGCGAATACCGACGCCCGCGGTAGAGGCGAAGTCGCCGGTCAGCGCCTGGGTGGCGCCGGTGATTGAATCGACCACGTACAGCGTTCGCGAGGCGGCATCGACGACCACCAGCCGGCTATCGCCGGTTTCCTCCATGTCGATGATGTCGCTGGCGCCCTCGACGTTGAAGGTCCGGACGATCTCGCCTTCGTCGTCGAAGATGACGATCCGGCCCTTGCCGGCGGCGGCGGTTTCGGTGTCGCTGAGGCGCACGACGGACGTCGCGGTCTCGAGCTCCGAGAACCTCTTCGCCGGCCAGGACGTGTCGAGAGCGAGGGCAACGGTAGCGGGCGCGCGATACGGGCCCTCAGGGAAGGTGACGTCGGCCGCTTCGATGTTCCTCCATTCGCCTCCGGGCGCGCGGTAGGCGGCGACCCAGTTCGCCTCCTCGACTGTGGCGTACTGGATCGAAATCGTGTGAGAGCCAGCAGCCAATTGAACCTCGGACTCGACGTGGGTGCGGCCGTGGCCGCCGCCGTTATCGACCACGAGCTCGCCATCGACGAAGAGCTGCGCCGACGACTTGCCGGTGAGGGCGAAGCCGTAGAGGCCGGACTGGGGGAGCGTGAGGATGCCGACGTACTCGATGGCGTGCTGTTTGGCCAGGACGGGCACCGGCACGGAGAAGGGGACACGGCCCTGGGCGGTGACGGCGCCGGAGAAGTCGGAGCCGTCGCGATATACGACCTGGAAGCCGCGATCGCCCGCGCTGGTGTTGTAGAGCAGGTCAACGGCAGGGTTGATCTTAGCGGCGGTGTCGGTGAACTCGAACTGGACGGCGCCTGGCTGGGCGATACGCGCGTTGATGGCGATGCGGTGCTCGCCCACCGTGAGGTCCATGCGCGCGGTCTGGCCGGAGGCGCCGAGCGGGAGGGGCTCGCCGTCGAGCGTGATGGCGGCGGTCCCGCCGCCCGGCGCCAGCAGGGCGAAGGCGCCGTTCGCGGGCTCAGGGACCCAGAAGAATCCCTCCCACGCGGCATCGACCGGGCCGCCGGCGAGGTCCTGTTCGGTCCATGCACGATCGAGGGGTGCCTGCTCGGTGGCGGCGCCGCGTCGCATGGTGAGCTGGTGGAGCTGTGCGACGTCGCTCCGGGGGATGGTGACACGCGTGAAGAAGACGCGATCGTAGGGATCGACGTAGTCATCCTGGCGCAGGTTGGGGTAGAGGGTGCGAAGGACGGGGAGCATGCCGAACTGCTCGGAGTCCAAGATCAGGTAGGCGTCGCGATCGGCCTCGGGGAGAATCAGGTGTTGCGTCACGACGTAGTGTTCGAAGGGCTTGCCGCGCGCGAGGACGGTGACGGCCTGATGGCCGGAGAACTGGCGGGAGACGATGACCTGGTTCTCGCCGGACTCGGCGGCGACGATCCCGCCGACCTGCGTGAACACCGGGGTGAAGGCCTCGTACACGCGGATGTCGTTGGCCTGGCGGTGGTACAGGTCGTAGTAGTTGATGACAGTGGCCGCGCTGACGACGGCGAGCGCGGTAGCCCCGAACAGCCAGAGGCCGCGTTTCGAGCGGCTGAGGGGGGCGTAGACCGTGGCCACGGCCAAGCCCACGAGCAGGTACAGCGGCGGTATGGCGCCGATACCTCGGATCGCGCTGGGGTTCTCGATGGAGATGGTGAAGGCGCCTGGGACGAGCGCCAGCACGTACCAGCCGGCGACGGTCGCCTTTCGCCAGCTCAACAGCGACCAGCAGGAGACGCCGAAGCCCAGCACCAGCAACGCGGCCGAGATCTCGTCGAGCATAGGGTCGCCAGGCAGGTTGTGGCGGCCGTTCATGTCGCCCTTCACGTTCATCATCTCGATGGAGGAGCGGATGTTGTGGCGTAGGGGCTCGTAGCTGTCGCGGTCATCGATCTCTTTGAAGACGTTGATGTCGCGCGTGCGGGCAAGGAAGAGATCCTGGTTCCGCAGCGCGAACTGGCCCAGCGGCGCGATGACGATGAGGAAGGAGACGGCGTACACGACGAGACCGATCCGGTTGTTCCAGAGCACGCGCCACCGGGTGGCGGCGATGTACAGGAGGAAGAACAGCAGCACGAACGGCACGAAGCGGAAGGCGAGGTAGGTATAGATGCCCGCGGCGAGGGATCCGCCGGCGAGGAAGAAGTACAGGTAGTTCGTGCGCTTTTCCAGGCCGCGCACGAGGAAGTAGACGGCCATGATCTCGAAGATGGGCTGGAGGGAGGCCTCCCAGGAGATGCGGCTGAAGGTGACGGCCCAGCGGGAGACGGCGAGCAGGGCCGTGGCAACGATGGCGGGGACGGGCCCGAGGAGCCAGCGCGCGAGGACGTAGAAGCCGATGACGGCGGCCATGCCGGCGAGGGCGGGCACCATGCGCATGGCGAAGAGCGTGTAGCCGAACAGCTTGAAGGACGCGATCAGCAGGTAGAAGTAGATGGTGGAGTGGCCGAAGTTGGAGCTGCGCCAGACAGTGAGGTGGTCGCGATCCATGATGCTGAAGGCGTCGGTCGCGTTCACCGCCTCGTCGTACCAGAGACCCGGCGGGAACGAGAGGAAGTGCCAGAAGCGGAAGAACGCCGCGAGGACGATGACGCCGGCGACCAGGCCGATTTCCCATTTGCGCGGCAGCTCGAACGCGACGGCGGGGGACGGCTCGTCGCTGACTTTCGCGCGGGACCAGAGGATCAGGGCGGAGGCGCCGTACAGCGCGATGGCGAGGAGGAAGCCGTAGGCGGGGCGGGAGACGGCGCCCTTGAGGTCGGTGAGGAGAAACTGGGTCAGGAGCGCGACGGCGAGGCCGCTGAACGCCAGGATTGCGGGGAGCTGCGCATTGATGCCGCGCCACACCCTCGACATTGGGCGGCGGGGGGGTGCGCTCAACGTGGTTTCGGTGCGCGGCTGCATCGGCCTCCCCATCGT
>DATECV010000027.1:0-2235 GCA_035286725.1 Dehalococcoidia bacterium
AGCTTCGACCTCGTCGTCAGCTTCCAGGTGTTCGAGCACGTGAAGCCCCTCGACGTCGCCTTCGACAACATGCGCGCCTACCTGAAGCCTGGCGGCCTGGCCATCGTCCAGATGTCCGCCACCTGGTCCGTCTTCGGGATGATCAACCAGGTGGTCCCGCAGAGCCTGGCCGTCTGGCTCCTCCGAAAGGCGACAGGCCGCTCGAAGGAGTCCGTCTTTCCCGCGCCGTATCACAAGTGCTCGAACAGCGCGCTGGAGGAGATCCTGCGGCCCTGGTCCCGAAGCGAGATCCGCCCCCTCTACCTGGGCGCCGACTACTTCAAGTTCTTCGGCCCGCTGGCCCGCGCCTACGTCCTGTACGAGAACTGGGCCATGCGCGGTGGCCACCGGAACCTGGCCAGCCACTACCTGGTGCAGGCTGTCAAGTAGGGTAGCGCGGGTGTAACGCGCCTGCGGTACGATCATGGTCCGATATACCCCGCCGCGCGAAGCGTTTGGATGTATGAGGACGCAGAAAGGCGTCCCGCTGCGCGCATGGCCCCGGATGGTGGCATGGAATCGAGAGGACGGACTGAATGAGCAGACTGATTGCGGTGACCGGCGGCGCCGGGTACATCGGCGTAAGCCTCGTCGAACAGCTGGTCGCCCGCGGCGAGCGCGTGCGCGTCATCGACCGCTTCTTCTGGGGCAAGCTGGGCCTCGACGAGCTCCCCGGCGTCGAACTGATCTCGCGCGACGTCCGCGAGCTCCAGGACGGCGATCTCGAGGGCGCGGACGCGGTCTGCCACCTCGCCGGCCTTTCGAACGACCCGACGGCCGACCTCGATCCGAAGGCCAACTGGCAGATGAACATGGTCGCCACGAAGGAGCTCGCCGACGCCGCAATCCGCATGGGCGTCCGGCGCATCACCTTCGGCTCCAGCGGCAGCATTTACGACGGCGCCGGCTCCGACCAGATCCTCGACGAGGACGCCGCCGTGAACCCGCTGGGTCCCTACTCGGAGTCGAAGTTCGCCGCCGAGCGCGCCCTGCTCGACGTGCAGGACAAGATCGAGGTCGTCCTGCTGCGCCAGGGCACCGTAGGCGGCTACAGCCGCCGAATGCGGTACGACCTCGTTGTAAACACGTTTCTGAAGGACGCGTTGCTCAAGCGCCACCTCTTCCTGCACGAGGGTGGCTTCATGTACCGCCCGCTCGTCGACGTGCTCGACGTCGCCATGGCCCACATCGTCTGCCTCGACGCACCCGCCGCGAAGGTCGCCGGCCGCGTGCTCAACGTCGTGCAGGACAACTACCAGGTGAAGCAGCTCGCCGAGATCATGGCGGAAGCCGTGAAGCCGCTCGTCGGCGATATCAAGCTCTCAACCGCGCCCGCCACCGGCCGCATCCGCGACTACCGCGCCTCGAACGCGCGCATGACCGAGGCCACCGGCTTCACGCCGCGGCGCACACCGGTCGACAGCGTGTCCAGCGTCCTCGAGCACATAGGCGAGGTCGATCCGCAGGAGCTCACCCACCCCCGCCACTACAACCTGCGCTGGATGCAGATCCTCACCGAGGTCCACGATCTCCAGCGCCACTACGATCGCGTCTTCTAGTGGCTAACAGCCTAACGGCTAACAGCTAACAGCTAACGGCTAGCAGCTAACGGCTAGCAGCTAAGAGCTACTCAATCTCCCGCATTGCGCGAACCGCCGCACCGGCCAACGCCACGTCGTCCAGCGGCGGGTGGATAAGCCCCGCCCGCACGTCGCGGAAGCAGCGCTCGACCGGGTTCGACTCCATCAACCCGAACCCACCCGTCACCCGCAGCGCCAGGTCCGTCACCCGCACCGCGTTGTTCGTCGCCCAGTACTTCACCAGCGGAACCTGCGCCGCCACCTGCTCGCGCGGCGCCTTCGCTTCAACCCAATCCCGCGCCGTGTCGAAGATCATTCGCCGCGATGCGAACAGCAGCGCCTCGATCTCGCCCAGCTTCGCTCGCACCGCCGGCAGCTCGCCGATCGGGTGACCCAGGTTCGACGGTACGCGCGTCGCCGCGAACCGCACCGCAAAGTCCCGCGCCGCCACCGCGATCCCGACGTACGTCGCCGCAAACGGCAGCCCGTGCCACGGCGCGGTCTCCAGCGGCGGCACATACCGCTCGCCCGATGGCGACACGCGGATGACGCCCTCCTCCGGTACGACCGTGCCCTCGAACACGATGTCATGGCTCGCCGACTCCCGCATCGACAG
>DATECV010000028.1:0-3674 GCA_035286725.1 Dehalococcoidia bacterium
CCGAAGAACTGCTGCGCCTTCGCGCGCTCGTCATCCAGGAGCGCCTTCAGCGCATCGACGGTATCCGGCGTCTCGGCGCCGGCCGGATCGGCGGTCGGTGTCTCTTCTCGCTCTGTGGTCATCTCTTCTTCGTTCTCCGTCCAACTGCTGCTTCCGCTCACGATCCGCGCGGCCTGAGCAACCCGCGCGGGCTGTCTCCTTCGGCGACTCTGCGAGGAGGCCCGCGCTACGGGTGACATCGACTACGCGTCCTTCGGCGGCGGTGTTTCGTCGTAAAAGGTGCTGAGCATCTCGCCCATGAGCTGGCTCAGGAAGCGGACAGTGCTGATGGTGCGCGGGTAGTGCATGCGCGTGGGGCCGACGACGGCCATGGCACCACCGATGCCGCCCGGCGTGCCGTAGCGGCTGATCACCAGGCTGTAGTCGTGCATGGCGTCCTGCTCGTTCTCGGCGCCGATCATCACGGTCACGCCTTCGCCCGACGCCTCGGCCAGCGGTATGAACTTGGGGAGGTTGCGGCGCTCCAGCACGTCCAGCAGGTTGAGCATCTTCTCACTCGTCGCGAACTCGGGCTTCTGCAGCACCGTGCGCACGCCCTCCATCGCCGCCTCATCGAAGCCGCCCTGGTCGGTCGAGGCGAGCACCTCGCGCACCGCGTTGGCCACGTGCCACTCGAGCTGCGTGAGCTGCACCTGCGAGCGGCTGATCTCGGTGGCGCTCAGGCCGGCGAAGCCCTGGTTCAGGTGGTTGCTGATCGCGGTGAGCTGGTCCTGCTCCATCGGCTCCGGGAAGATCAGCACCTGCTGCTTCACGCGCGCCTGCTGCATGACGACGACGAGCAGCGCCGACGTGTCCTGGATGCTCACCAGCTCGACCCGCTTCAGACGCGACTCGGCGGTGCGGGGCATGGTGACAACGGCCGCGTTCTCGACCGCGCGGGCCAGAACGGCGGCGGCCAGGTGTACCCACTCGTCCTCCTCGCGCCCGGCCTGGTGAAACTGGTGGCGGATGGTCTGCTTCGTCTGGGAGGGCAGGTCGCGCTCCTCCATGAGCGCCTCGACGTAGTAGCGGTAGCCCTTGTCGGACGGGACACGCCCGGCCGAGGTGTGTGGGTGACTGACGTAGCCCTCCTCCTCCAGCCGGGCCATCTCGTTGCGGATGGTGGCGGAGGAGAACGGCAGCTCGTAGCGGCGGACCATCGCCTCCGAGCCGACGGGCGTGGCGGAGTCGACGTACTCGCTGATGATGAGGCTGAGGAGCCTGGCGCGGCGCTCGGTCAGGGTCATTCAGATTCAAATTAGCACTCTCTAGTCCCGAGTGCTAACGCTCGCGGCCAGTGTAACAGCCGGTCGTCAAGGGGATCAAGGAGCCGGGTGGCCTCCAGCGTGGTCGTGCCCGCCCGCGCCGGTCACATGCGCATACAACCTGCGGCTTTCATCCGGATCAGCCCGCACGCAGATCAGCCCGCACGCACAGATTCAACCAACGGCGTCGGTATACTCAGCGGTAGCCCGCACGGATTCGGGCTGGATGGAGTTCGCTTGCACCGCGTCCGCATCGCCGGCCTTGGGCACTACCTCCCCGAGACGACCCTGACCAACCTCGACCTGGAGCGGATGGTCGACACGTCCGACCAGTGGATCCGCGACCGTACCGGCATCCGGGAGCGGCACATTGCGGCCCCGCACGAGACCTCGAGCAGCCTGGGCCTGAACGCGGCGCGCATGGCGCTCGCCGACGCGAGGATCGACCCGGCCGATATCGACCTCGTCATCGCCGCAACGACGACGCCGGACGGGATGTTCCCGTCGGTGGCTTCGCTGGTCCAGGACGGCATCGGCGCGAGCCGCGCGGGCGCGTTCGACGTGAACGCGGCGTGCGTGGGGTTCATGTCGGCGCTGGCGACGGGGATGCAGTTCATCGGGACGGGCTCGTGCCAGCGCGTGCTCGTCATCGGCACCGAGGTGCTCTCGCGCATCGTGAACTGGGATGACCGCGGCACCTGCGTGCTGTTTGGCGACGGCGCGGGCGCCGTGGTGCTGGAGGCGGCGGCGTTCGGCGGGCCGCTGGGCCTGGTACTGCGCAGCGACGGCTCGAAGAAGGCCGTACTGTTCGCCGACGGGCCGTGCGGGCCGCGCGACGGGCAGGGGAACGGGCCACCGCGGCACCTGTGCATGATCAACATGGACGGGCCGGCGATCTTCAAATTCGCGGTGCAGGCGATGACGCAAGCCGTACGCGACGCGCTGGCTCAGGCGTCGCTGGCCGTCGATGACATCGACCTGCTGGTGCCGCACCAGGCGAACCTCCGCATCATCCAGGGGACCGCGAAACACCTGGGCATTCCGGAAGAGAAAGCGCTGGTGACGGTACACAAGTACGGCAACACGTCGTCGGCATCGATCCCGGTCGCGCTCAGCGAAGCGCAGAAGGAAGGCCGGCTGAGCGAGGGCGCGCTGCTGGCGCTTTGCGCGTTTGGGGGCGGACTGGCGTGGGGTTCGATGCTGTTGGAGTACAGCAGGACGGGAGCGGCGCCAGCGGAGCGCAGATCACGCCTCGCCGAGGTCAGCGCACGTGGTTCGTAGCGCCGCATGACAAAAGCGCAAACGACCTGTCAAGTTCACAGGCGTCCTCCTGTCATATAATGGAATCTCCCCGCAGAGTCGTTCCCTCGTCGTGAGTGCGCGAGCCTGGTTTGGATTTTGGAGACGACTGTATGACAGCCCAACGGATCTGGCTGGCCGGACTGGCCGTGCTACTGGTCGGTGCCCTCAGCCTCCTGGGCAGCGCCTTCATGCGCGGCCGCTTCGCCGAAGCAACACCGAATCCCTGGGAGGTAGCGATCGACTGCGCGCCCGGCGGAGCCGTCGACTCCGCCTGCACTCCGGCCCCCGGGCCGGTCACTGTCGACATCATCCTGAGGAATACGAGCGGCAGTCCGGATATTGTCTCCGGGGTGTCCTTCACCGTGCGTGCCGACCAGAGCGTCGCGGTACCTGTTGTCCCTGGCTCGTGCACGGCGCCGAAGTTCAACTGCAACCCGGACTTCAACGAGTCCATGGGTGGCGGCGACTGGTCGTGCAGCCCCGTGCTGGCCGACCAGAACGCCACAGCGGAGGTGGCCGACTCGCTCATCTCCTGCATTAACGCGGAGGGACCCGACGCCGTCGCGCCAGTGGTGACGGACGGATCGTCGCTTTTGCTGGCCAGCGTCACCTACAACTACAGCGGGGGCTCCACGGCGCTCACGCTGAGGGATGTCAACGTCTACAACAAGAACGTGACGGAGCTGATTAGCTGCCACCCCGTGCTGACGAACGTGGGCGATTGCTTCGAGGCGACGCTGGACCCGGCGCCGGCGACCAACACGCCGCTCCCCACGAGCACCAATACGCCACTGCCGACGGCGACCAACACGCCACCGCCGACGAGCACCAACACGCCACTCCCCACGAGCACCAACACACCGGAGCCGACGGCGACCAACACGGCTGTGCCGACTTCGACGAACACGCCCGAGCCGACGAACACCCCGGTTCCGACACCAACGGACACGCCGGCGCCCACGGCGACTAACACGCCGGAGCCGGCTGCGACCGACACGGCCGTGCCGACTTCGACGAACACGCCCGAGCCGACGAACACCCCGGTACCGACACCGACGGACACGCCGG